>NZ_JBHXKE010000015.1:1997-16813 GCF_042722765.1 Kitasatospora sp. NPDC058406 | reverse complement strand
GGCCGAGGAGAGGCGCGCGGGTAAGCGCCGGGCGGACGACGTCGGGGACGGGCCCTCCGTCCCGCATCCGCCGCTGAACGACGGTCTCACGATCGTCGCGTCGGAGACCCGCGACAACGTCGACCAGGGCCCGCAGGTGCCGAAGCTCGTCCTCGACCGCGGGGTGCTCGCCGGCTCGCACATGGTGACCAGCCTCGGCAAGCCGGACACCGTGCTGGTCAGGGAGCTCGGTACGAAGATCGCCGAGGCCCTCCCCGCCGACACGCCGAACCGGGAGTCCTTCGCCCGGGCGCTCGCCGAGAGCGTCGCCAGCGGCACGAGCCTGCGTTCCCTGGTGTCGGCCCTGTCCAGGGGGGACGTCCTGCACATCCCGGTCGGGACCGACGCCCGCCAGGGCACCGTCACCATCCGTGGCGAGGTGGCGGACCTGGTGCGCCACACCCGGAAGGAGAAGTTCGAGTACGAGGGCGGCGGCGACCGCGTGGTGACGCTCGGGGAGACCAAGGGAGCGAACAAGTCGGGCGGCCTCGGGCTCCAGGGGCGGGGCGACTTCTTCAAGATCATGCGGGTGGCTCTGGACGCCTTCGGCGTGAACCGCGACAAGACGCGTTCCGACGAGCTCACGACCAGCTCGAAGTTCTTCTCGCGGGCCAAGACCACGGAGGTCACCGAGGTCTTCCGCGGGAACCTGCTGGTCGAGGTGGGGTACCAGCCGAGGGGCAAGCGGGAGACCGACATCGCACCGGCCCGACTGGATCCGAGGAACCGGAACCTCCTGACGACGCCGCTCGAAGTGGGCATCCCGGAGCGCGAGACCCGGCCGTCCACCGAGGCCGACATCAACAAGAACCTGCTGGGCGACCTCGACCAGGACCATCTCCGGCAGCAGCGGCTGCATTCCTCCAACGTCCTGCTGGACGTCCACGTGACCGGCGCGCCCCACGTCCGCACCACGGCGCGGGAGGACGCGGGCGGCTCCGTGCAGATGACGGACCGGAGCAGGCCGCGGGACACCCTGCCGACCCGCCGACAGGCCATGGTGGGTGTGGTCGAGGCCCTTCGCGAGAGCATCGTCCGCGAGAAGGCGACCCACGAGCAGACCGTCCGCGAGCGCACCGGCGACCAGGACGCCGCCGACCGGGACACCGCTCTCGACGACGCCGCCCGCGCCGACCGCACCCGCCGCGAGACGGAGACCGGCGCGAGGCTCGCCCGGGCCGAGGAAGCGCTCACGTACCACGGGAGCGTGCTGTCCGAGCGGCTCGTGGCCGAGTTCGGCTTCCGGCGTCTCCAGCAGGACTTCAAGGGCCTGACGAACGGCGAGTCGGTGATCGTCCGGGTGCCCGGCACCGACGTCTGGGCCGAGGTGAAGGCCGCCAGCCGCGGGATGCGCCTGGTGGCGACCACCAAGGACACCGAGTTCAACACCGGCGCCGGCGCGGCCATGACCAAGCTCCGGCGGAAGGTGGTGACCGGGTTCCTGCAGCTCCAGGGCGGCGGCCGGTTCGGCACCGACGTTCTGAACGTCGGCGCCAGCTACGGGAAGCGGTGGGGCAAGGACAGGATCATCGTCTCGGGCCGGACGCTGGAGACCGCGGTCACGACCAAGACCAAGGAGAACGGCGCGGTCCTCGACGGGGACGGTTACCTGGAGGTGACGATCCACAAGGGCGACGAGAAGCTGGGCGACACCATCGAGGTGCCGGTCGGGTTCCGGTCGCTGATGCCTCAGTCGGACCTCCTCGCCAACCAGCAGAAGGGGCCCGTCCTGGAGGCCGAGTACCTCCTCCCGGAGTCCGCCGTCATCCGCGACATCGGTTCGCTCGCCGAGGTGCGGAGCGATCTGGAGAGGGTCGGCCGGGAGCAGTACGGGAGCCTCTGGCCGCAGATCCGCACCGAGGTGATGCAGATCGTCACCCAGCCCTCGCTGGCCTCCAAGCTCGGTGCGATGAGCCGCGGGGACGAGTTCGAGCTGACCGCCTTCGACCGGGACAAGGTGGCCGGCGCGGTCGCCGCACTGGCGCAGCGCGGTCTCAAGGTGACCGTCAAGGCCACGCTGACCCACACCCAGCTCCTCCGGACGAGCGAGAAGGCCGACCTCAGCCGGCAGAACGAGTCCAGCAGCTTCAGGACCGAGCAGCGGTACACCAGTAAGTTTGATCTCAAGCAGGGGGCCGTCGGATACGCCCCGGTCAGCGAGATGCCCTCCGGCCAGGTACAGCTCAGCCAGGAGATCAGGGTCCGCGGCGGTGTCCGGGACGACGTCAACGACAAGCTCTACTCGAACAGCAAGATCCGGGAGGCGCAGGAGATCCACGGCGGGAGGATGAACCTGACGGTGGTCCTGGAAGGCGGCGGGTTCGGAACCCGCGAAGTCTCCGCGGGGATCGACACCGAGTTCAGCGTGAAGTCCCGCACCGACGCGCCGGCAACGGGCGGGCCGGGCCCGCTGCCGCGCAACGAACTCAGTGCCGCCTCCGTGGTGTCGTTCAGGAACGAGCCGGGGACGCCGGGCGGTGACCGGTTGTTCCAGGACGTCCGGAACGCGCTGAAGGACCGCTTCCAGTGGCGCGGGGGCGTCTCTGACTCCCTGGAGCGCACCCTCCGGTCGGATCTCGGCGCGGTCGCGATGCAGGCCAAGCTGTCCGAGCTCACCCGGGGCGGGGTGCTCAAGGTGCCGGTCGCCGGTCCGGGCTGGTCGGCCGAAGTGGTCGTCCGGGCCGTATTGAGGGCGGCGCCCGTCACGAAGTACACCGTGAACGACGCCGAGTTCGAGGTCGGGACCCAGAACCGGACGGGGCACGGCGTCATGCGGGACATCCGGGACCGGGTGACGGGGGTCCTCGGGCTGACCGGCAGGGCGCAGAAGGAGCAGGGCGGCGGGCCCGGGCTGACGGTGACGGGCGACTACTCCTACCGTCACGAGTCGTCGACCGGTGGCAACCTGCAGAGCTCCGGCACCGCCGTCAACCGGGCGAAGAACGTCTCGACCGCCGTCGTGTCCGACGTCGACGTCCAGTACCAGGTGGAGATCCGCGGCTGGACGGGCGGGCTGGTCCCCAGCACGACGAAGCTCGACCCGATCACGATGCCGGCGGAGGTCGTCACCCCGCAGTACGGCGCGTTGGCACCGGCCGATGTGCGCGCGGTTCCGGACCGCATCTGGCAGGACCACGTGCTCGGCTCCTCCGACGTCGTCACCAACGTGTTCAGGCCCAGCGGCCCGGCGGCCACGGTGGCGCCGGCCGACTTCGGCAAGGCCGTCCTGCGGGGGAGCAACGACCCGGGGGAGTTCGGCGGGCGCAACGTACAGGAATGGCTGCACGGGCTCGGCAGGTCCGGCCTCCGCCACAAGCTGTACGACGCGCTCAGCCCGAACAACCTGCACGACCAGCTCAAGACCATGATGTCGGGCCGGGAACTGGTGGTCTCCGACGGCGGTGTGACCGTCAGGATCGGCGCGTCCGTCAAGCGGCTGGCCCACGAGGGGAACACCACGACCACCGAGTTCAACACCGGGACGAACGTCGAGCACACCCACTCGGCGGCCGACGGGGCGACCGGCGGCGGCAGCGGCTCCAGCCACCAGCTGCGGGCCGGGGTGGCCGTCTCGACCGGCCTGTTCTACGCGGGCGACACGCTGGCCGCGTCCTCCAGCAACAGCACGCGCGAGACGTGGTCGAACCGCACCGGCTCGGGCAACACCACCAAGGTGAAGCCCGTGGGCAACGTCTTCACCGGCGAGGCCAACCTGCACTTCTCGGTCGAGTGGAAGGACCTGGTCAGCACCGAGGGCCGGTTCGTCATGGTCACCAAGCGGGCCTACTTCCGGCGCGAGGTCGGCATGGACGTGGTCATCGACGTCGCGGAGACCCGGGAGACCGTGCCGGGCAACCCGCCGAACGAACCGAACAAGGACTTCGTGGCCGCGACCGCGCCGCGCGGCGCCGCCCTGCGCAGAGGACTGAACGACGACCGGCCGGTCGCCGAGGCCACCCCGGCCCCGCCCGCCCAGATCCCTCCCCCCAGGGTGTGGACGCACGGGCTGGTCGACACCGATGTGGTGCGCGACGCCGGCATGTCCCCGGACGCGCGGAAGCAGCTGACGGACGGCGCCGAGGAGTTCCTGGGATCGGACAACTGGGACCGCGTCCGGGGCATGGTGGAGCGGATGATCGACCCGGTGGCGCTGGCCAGCCGCCTCGTCACCCCGCACACCCCGGACGCCTCGGCGGGGGACACCCGGAACGACGCCTCGGACCCCGCACCGGAAGGCGCTCCCACGCCCCCGGGCTCCGTCCGACCGACCCTCACGGACGGCCCGGGCAACTCCACCCTCCTCCTGGGACGGACCGATCTGGCCGGCGACGTCCAGGTGGAGGTGCGGATGAAGATCAAGGAGCTGGAGTTCGTCAAGACCGACACCAGGACCGACTCCAACCCGACCAACACGTCGTCGGTCACCGACGGCGTCCGGGCCCAGCGCGCGTTCCGCGTGGCCAACCGCATCACGGGGGGCGTCGTCACCCCCGATACCTTCGGGATGGGCCACGCCAGCCTCCGTGGCGGCATCTACGTCGACACCGCCTACGAGCGCCGGACCGACGTCGAGACGGTCGAGGGCGGCCAGATCGTCAACAACGCCAAGATCTCCACCCCGACCGCGCGGTACCGGGGCTTCGCCGAGGTGGAGGTGATCTACCACAAGGGCGAGCTGACCATGCCCCGCATGGAGCTCATGGTGATCGAGATCGACATCCCCGCCGGTGACACCACGCCGACACCGGTACCGCACAACGGCTTCCTGCGCTTCCACGAAGAGGCGCAGAGCGGCGAACTCCGCCTGCACGGCGCGCCGCCGGACGCGCTGAAGTCGGTGGCGGGTGCGCTGGGGCTCGACGTCGGCGCGCCCTCCGACCACGAGCGGATCCTGCGCGTCGGCCACATCGCCCGGAGGCTGCTCCCCGAGTCGCTCACCGTCGAGGGCCCCAGGGGCGAGCGGTGGTTGCGCGGCCTCGACCGGCTGCTCGACCTCGCCGCGAACGAGGAGGCCGGGGCTCCCTTCGACCGCCTGCGCGACGCGATGGCGGGCCGGCCGGTGCCGGTCCAGGACCGACGCCGCCTCCAGGACCTCGTCGAGCACGTCGGCGCGGACCTCGATCTGGCGGCGGGAGCCGCGAACGGCCACTGGGAGGTCCTGGGGGCGGGGCAGGAACAGCCGCAGCAACCGCAGCAGGGCGGGCAGCGGCAGCCGGACCTGAGTCTGCGCGAGCCGACCGTCCCGGACGTCCGGTGGACCGCCGACGCCGCCGACACGAGGTCCATGTCCCGACTGCTCGACCGGTTCCGGGCGACCGTCCTCCAGGAGGCCGCCCTCCGGGGGAACGCTCCGAGGGCGGAGGGGGACACCAGGCCGCCGGTGGTCGAGGTCACCCTGGACGGACCGGTCAATCGGGCCCAGCGGGAGGCCGACGCGCTGGAGCGGCGGCTGCGCACGCTGTCCCGGGGACTGACGTACGAGGTGGACGTGGTCATCCGGACCGTGGAGTCTCCGGTGCGGCGAGCGGCAGCCCCGGGCGAACCCGCAGGCGCCGTCCGCTCCTTCCGGATCGGACCGGAGACGCCGGACGCGGAGGACGGGGTGATCCGGCAGTCGGAGGAGGCATCGGGCGCCCTGTCGGGCGGATCCTTGCCGAACGTTCCGCAGGTGCGGCGTCCTTCGCAGGAGGACGGGGCGGACGACCACGCGGACGAGCAGGCCGGCAACCGGGCGGACGACCAGGCCGATGGCCATGCGGACAACCGGGCGGACGAGCAGGCCGACAACCGGGCGGACGACCAGGCCGATGGCCATGCGGACAACCGGGCGGACGAGCAGGCCGACAACCGGGCCGACGACCACGCGGACGATCAGGTCGACGACCAGGCCGGCAATCGGGCGGACGAGCAGACGGAGGACGTGCGGGAGCTCCCGGGCGGTCCGCTGTCGTTGAACGGGTCGGGTCCGGGCCAGGGCTCGAACGTACCGCTGACGCGACGGCGGGACGACGAGTCGGACGAGGAGCAGGCGCCGAAGCCGTCCGTGCGGCGCGACACGCTGGACGAGGAGCAGGACGTCGGCCTGATCGTGCCGGGCCTGTCGGAGAGCCGCTCGCAGGAGAACCGGCCGCAGGAGAGCCAGCCGCAGGAGAACCGGCCGCAGGAGAGCCGCTCGCAGGAGAACCGGCCGCAGGAGGAGCGGTCGCCGGAGAACCGGGAGGTTCCGCTGCTGGACGCCGGTGCGTTCGTGCCGCGGCCGGTGCCGTCCCCGGACGACCCGCGTCGGCGTCCGACCGTGCCGACGGCGAGTTCGCGGCACGACGAGTCGGACGACTCGCTGACGTCGGATTCGCTGACGTCGGGTTCGTCGTCGCCGATCGAGCGGTCGGAGGGGCTACAGCACGAGCGCACGGAGTCGGGCGACTCGATGGTGACGGCTCCGCTCTGGCCGGTCGACGCCGCGACCTTCTACCAGCACGAGGGCGCGCGGTTGGGGGACGACTCGGACAACGCGTCGGTCGATTCGGACCTGCCGGACCTGCCGCACGAGCGCGACGCGTCGGGCGCCTCGTGGCGGACGGCACGGTTGTACGAGGGTGAGGAGGACTTCTACCAGCACGCGGGTGCGCGGTTGGGGGACGACTCGGACAACGCGTCGGTCGATTCGGACCTGCTGGATTCCCGGAGCGAGCAGTCGGAGGACTCGTGGGTGGAGGTCCAGCCGCCCCGGTTCTACCAGCAGGGCTCGAACGTGCCGCTGGGGAACGAGACGCCCCCGGTGGTCGAGTCGCTGCCGTTGCCGCCGTTGCCGCCGCACGAGGCCGGCGGGCCGCCGCGGATCGAGGAACCCGCTCCCCAGGAGACCCTGGAGGACAGCATCTTCACCGCCCTGACACAGATGTACAACAACGGCGGGGCGGCGGGTGAACCGCCCGGCGGTGCCCGGCCGTAGAGAGGGAGTGGGAGCACCCGAGGTCCTGTCGGCCGGGTGGTCCCACCGACAGGGACTGCATGCGGAGCCGAGGAGCTGCGGTGGGGACGAGCACGGGCGGGAACGGAACGACGGGCATACAGCTGCCGTCGGTGGCCTGGGAGATGGAGGAGGAGGGCGACGGGGCAACCACGGCCCCGTCGGCGGGACCGGTGCCCTCCTCCGGTCCCTCGCCCTCCTCCGGAGCGGGCGCGGGCGCCGCGTCCGCTGCCGCCGTGGCGGCGGCGCCTCCCGCGGTGCCGCAGTACGGGCCGCCCACGCCGGAGGCGTCGCCGACGCCGGCGGCCGTGCCCGCTCCGGACCCCGGCTCCTCCGGCAGCTTCCCGGAGGAGCCGGGAGCGCTGGAGCCCGTCGCTCCCGAGCCGGAGGGCGGCGCGCCCGACGGCGCTCTTCCCGGGCGGCGCGCCAGGTTCAAGCGGCCCGCACTGGTCGCCGCCGCCACGGCGGGGGTCGTGCTCATGCGCCTGCCGTTCCTGATCACCGACGGCGCCGACCGCCGGGACGGCCACGGCGGGCGGGGCGACGACCTCGGGGTGAACCAGCCCGACCTCCAGCTCGTCGACGGTCCGCAGATCGACGACGCCCCGGTGCCGCCCGCACCCGTCGACCCGCCCGTCACCGGCGACCCGACCGCGGCGCCCACCGAGGCGGCGCCCGTCCAGGGACCGACCCCGGGCGCCCCCGAGACGCCCGTCATCGACGGCGTGCCGGCCGGCCAGCCGGTGACCGCCGCCGTCCCCGGCGCGGCCCCGAACCCGCAGAACACCCGGCCCTCCAACGGTTCCGCCCCGGTGGCCAAGGCGCCGGGAGGCGGTGGGACGCAGCAGCAGGGGAGCGGTGGCGGTTCGGGCTCGCAGCCCGCCCAGGGCCAGCCGCCCGCGGGGCAGCAGCCCGCGCCCCCCGCCGCCGGGCAGCCGCCCGCCGCGCAGCAGCCCGCGCCACCGGCGGCCGGGCAGCCGCCCGTGGCCCAGCAGCCCGCGCCGCCGCCAGCGACCCAGCAGCCCGTGCCCCCGGTCCCGGCCCAGCCGCCCGCCGCGGCGAAGGCGACCTACAAGGCCGTGGGCGGCACCGGGTGCTCCACCTCCTCCGCCACCTACGCCCAGCACGGCTGGTACGAGCAGGACACCAAGGGCTGGCTGAACAACTCGGTCGGCGGGTACACCGGTTCGGGCTGCAACGGCAAGTACGTGTCGATGCCGATGTCCGGCGCGGAGGCCAAGGACGACACCGACAACTGGGTGCTCTGGACGTTCTCCACGGCGCCGGTGACCAATGGCAGTTGCAAGATCGCCGTCTACGTGCCGAACAACTCGGACGTCAAGGCGGTCGGTGCCGCGCCCGCGTACTACACCGTCCAGAACGCCTCGGGCGGCACGATCGGCGACTTCCCGGTCAACCAGAGGACCAACCGGGGAAGTTGGGTCACCGGGGGGACGTTCGCGGTGAGCGGCGGGAAGATCGCCGTGAAGCTGCACTCGCGCGGCATCGACTGGAACGACAAGGCGCACATCGCCGCGTCCGCCGTGAGTGCCGACTGCACGGCCGCCTGACACCGCCACCCCGGGCACCGCGCCCGCCTGCCCGCCGGAGCTCGACCCACCGCCCCACGACCCACCGCAGCACCACCACCGCACCACGACGACCGCTATACGGCGAAGAACCCCAGGAGATGAAGGCCATGTCGCGCCATGTGCTGACGGTGTGCCCGGAGCAGCGCGGCGGCCCGTACCGCACGATCGGCGACGCGCTCGCGGCGGCCCGCAACGGGGCGGTGATCTCCGTGCGCCCCGGCCGCTACGAGGAGAACCTCGTCATCACCAAGATGGTCACCATCACCGCCGAGGAGCCGCGCGGCAGCGTTCGGATCACCGCCCGGCGAGGGTGCGTCGTCCAGGTGGTGGCCGAGGCCGTCCAGCTCACCGGCCTGATCGTGCAGGGGCAGGACGAGGAACTGCCCGCGGTCGACGTGCCGCGCGGGCAGGCGGCGCTGTCCGACTGCGAGGTGGTGGGCAGCTCCTGGACCGCGGTGCTCACCCGCCAGCAGGGCTCGCTCGCGATGCGCGACTGCCGGGTCACCAACCCGGCCGGCGCCGGCATCGTCGAGACGTCCACCGGCACCAGCGTGATCGAGGACTGCGTCATCGAGCACCTCGGGACATCGGCCGTGGTGATCGGCGAACGGGCCAACCCGCTGCTGCGCAACTGCGTCCTGCGCGACGCGCGCGGCAACGGCGTCTGCGCGAACGGCGAGGCCCGCGGCACCCTGGAGGACTGCGAGATCTCCGTCACCGACAAGCCCGCCGTCGCGCTGGAGGAGCGCTCCACCACGCGACTGCTGCGCACGACCGTCCACGACACCACCATCGGCGTGTACATCAGCTCCGAGGCGCGCGTCCTGCTGGAGGACTGCACGGTGACCGGCACCTCCGGCCACGGCATCGCGCTCGCCGGCGGTACCGATCCCGAGCTGCGCCGCTGCCGGGCCACCCGCACGGCGGGCCACGGCATCCACGTCACCGCCCGTTCGCGCGGCGTCTTCGAGGACTGCGAGGTGGACGGCGCCGAGGGCACCGGCATCTGGGTGGGCGAGTCCGCCGGCCCGGTCCTGACCCGCACCGTCGTCAAGGACTGCGGCGCGGTGGGCGTCGAACTGACCGGGGGCAGCACCGCGGACATCGACCGACTGGAGGTCCGGGACGCCACCGGCGCCGGTGTGTCGATCACCGACGGCGCCAACCCCAGGCTGCGCCACCTGACCGTCACCGGCGCGGGCGCCGACGGCGTCGAGGTGGTCCGGGACGGCCGGGGCCGGCTGGAGGGCGTCGAGGTGGTGGACGCAGGCCGGTCCGGGCTGCGGATCGCCGACGGCGCCGACACCTTCGTCGGCAACGCGGTGGTGCGCGGGGCCAAGGGGGCGGGCGTCCTGGTCGGCAAGGTCGGCCGGGCCGCGCTGCGGGACTGCGAGACGTCCGCGTCCGGGGACGACGGCCTCGCGGTCGAGGACGGTGGCGAGCTGACCTGCACCCGGGTCCGCACCCACGGCAACCGCCGGCACGGCGTGCGGATCGGGGCCGGGGCGCGAGCCGTGCTGACCCAGGTCGACGCGGTGGAGAACATCGGCGACGGAGTGCGCCTCGACTCCGCCGAGGCGGTCCGGCTGACCGGCTGCACGCTGGCCCGCAACCGGGGCTCCGGCCTGCGGCAGACCGCGCCGAGCGAGCGGCTCGCCGTCGAACAGCTGGCCAGCGAGGAGAACGGCCTGCCCGACGCGCACGGCACCGCGACCGCGGCCACCGCCCGGCCCGCCACCGGCGCGGAGAGCGCCGACCCCGGCGGGGCGTCCGCGGCCGAGGCGGGGGGCCGGCCCGCCGGTGAGGCGGGTCCGGTCGTCGCGCCCGGTCCGCTGGAGGTGCTGGAGTCACTGGTCGGCCTGGCGGGCGTCAAGGAGCAGGTGGCCACCCTGGTCAACCTCAACAAGCTGGCCCGGCGCCGGGAGCTGGCCGGCATGCCGAGCCTCCCGATGAGCCGCCACCTGGTCTTCGCGGGCCCGCCCGGCACCGGCAAGACGACCGTCGCCCGGCTCTACGGCGCCATCCTCGCCGAGCTGGGCGTGCTGCGCAGCGGGCACCTGACCGAGGTGGCCCGGGCCGACCTGGTCGCGTCGATCATCGGCGGCACGGCGCTCAAGACCACCGAGGTGTTCCAGTCGGCGCTCGGCGGGGTGCTCTTCATCGACGAGGCGTACACGCTCTCGGCGGGCTCCGGCGGCAGTGGGCCGGACTTCGGCCGGGAGGCGATCGACGCCCTGGTCAAGCTGATGGAGGACCACCGCGACGACATCGTGGTCATCGTGGCCGGCTACTCGGCCGAGATGACCGACTTCATGGCCAGCAACCCCGGCCTCGCCTCCAGGTTCAGCCGGACCGTCGAGTTCGCCAACTACGAGGTGGACGAGCTGGTCACCATCGTGGAGAAGGCCGCCGGGGCCCACGGCTACGAGCTCGCCGACGGCAGCGTCGAGGCGCTGGCGCTCCTCTTCGAACAGATGCCGCGCGGCGCGGACTTCGGCAACGGGCGGGCGGCCCGCAAGGTCTTCGAGGAGATGGTCGACCGGCAGGCCACCCGTCTCGCCGCCCAGCCCGAGATCAGCGACGAGGACCTCGCGCTGCTCGTCCCCGAGGACGTCGGCGTCGAGCTCGCGGCCCCCGTGTCGGCGGCCGACGGCACCGAGCCGCTCGCCGAACTGGCCGCCCTGGTCGGGCTGCCGGCGGCCAAGGAGCAGGTCGAGGACCTGGTCAACCTGCTCCGTCAGGCCCGCCGCCGGGAGGAGGTCGGGCTGCCGACCGCGACCATCAGCCACCACCTGGTCTTCGCCGGGCCGCCCGGCACCGGCAAGACCACCGTCGCCCGCCTCTACGGGCGGCTGCTGGCCGAACTCGGCGTGCTGCCCAAGGGGCAGCTGATCGAGACCGCACGGGCCGACTTGGTCGGCCGCTACGTCGGCCACACCGCGCAGCTCACCAAGGAGGCCTTCGAGCGGGCGCGCGGCGGAGTCCTCTTCGTCGACGAGGCGTACACCCTGACGCCCCGGCACGGGGGCGGCGGCGACTTCGGGCAGGAGGCGGTGGACACCCTGATGAAGCTCATGGAGGACCACCGGGACGAGGTGGTGGTGATCGTGGCCGGCTACGACGACGAGATGCGGCACTTCCTCTCCTCCAACCCCGGCCTGGCGTCCCGGTTCTCGCGCCAGATCGACTTCGGCCACTACACGGACGACGAGCTGGTCACCATCGTGACGAACCATGCCGAGTCGGCCGGGTACAGCTGCGCGCCGGAGACGCTGGAGGCGCTCGGGCGACTGTTCGCCTCGGTGCCGCGCGACCGGACCTTCGGCAACGGTCGCTTCGCCCGGCAGACCCTGGAGGGCATGATCACCCGCCAGGCGGGCCGGCTCAGCCGACTGGACGTCGCCGACCTCTCCGAGCTCAGCCTGCTGCTGCCCGGCGACATCGCGGCGGACCGCCTCGGCAGCACGGTGTGAGCGGACGGGCCACCCGGGCCGGGCGGGCGACCGTCGCGGTGTGCGGTCTCACCCTGCTCGCCGCGGTCGCCCCGTCGGTGGCGGCCGGGCCTGCGGCGGTGGCTGCCGTGCCGGCCGTCCTGCCGGCGGCGCCCGGGGCGGGGCCGACGGCCGCCGTGCCCGCCGCTCCCGCGGTCCCCGTCACACCCGGCGTGCCCGTCGCACCGGGCGCGGCGTCGGCGCCCGCGGCCCCCGGGGCGTCGGCGCCCGCGGCGGAGCTGCCCGGGGTGGCGCAGACGCTGCCCGACGTCAAGCAGAACGGCTGCCGCAAGCCCTCCACCCGGACCCTGGACCGGCCCGGGTGGGCCCAGGCGTACCTGCGGTCCGACGCCGTGTGGCCGCTCAGCCGGGGCGCCGGCGTGACGGTGGCCGTGATCGGCTCGGGGGTGGACGCCTCGGCGGGGTCGGCGTCCGGTGCACTGGCCGGGCGTCTGAAGCTCGGCCCCCGGCAGTACGGGTCGGGCGACTCGGGCCAGGACTGTGTCGGCCACGGCACGTTCCTCGCGGGCCTGGTCGCCGGCCGCCGGATGCCCGACGGCGGACCGTCCGGACTCGCCCCCGGGGCGACCGTGCTGGCCGTGGCCGCCACCGACGACGCCGGCAGCACCACCTCCGACCTGCTCGCCAAGGGCATCCGCGCGGCGGTCGACGGCGGCGCCCGGATCGCCGTCGTCGCGGCGCCGGTGGCGGAACCCGCGCCGGCGCTGGCCGAGGCGGTCGGTTACGCCGCCGCCAGGGGCGTGCTGCTGGTCGCGCCCGCCGGGCCGGACGGGCAGACGGCCGCCGCGCCGGTGTACCCGGCCGGCTACCCCGGCGTGATCGCGGTGACGGGCCTCGCCCCTGACGGATCCGTGCCCGTCGGGGCCGCGGGCGGAGGGGCCTCCGGTGGCGGTGCCGCCGCGTCCGGGGCCGCCGGAGCTCCCGCCGGGCGGGCCTCGCGGGTGGACCTGTCGGCGCCGGGCGAGGCCGTGCAGGCCGCCGGCCCGGGCGGGGGCCACTTCACCGCCTCGGGTCCGAGTTACGCCGCGGCCCTCGTCGCCGGGGCGGCGGCGCTGGTGCTCGGTCGGTCGCCCGAGCTGACCGTCGAGCAGCTCGCCGATCGGCTGCGGGAGACCGCCTACCGGCCCGGCTCCGCGGTGCCCGATCCGGTCGTCGGCTGGGGGGTGGTGGACCCGGTGACGGCCGTCACCGTCGCCCCGGCCGCCGCACACGCTCCGCTCTCACCGACGGACCCGGTCGTCGTCCCTCCGCCCGCCGACCGCTCGGCCGTCCGGCGGGCTTCGGCGCTGGCCGGCGCGATCCTCGGCGTGGCCGCGCTGGTCGGCCTGGCCGCCGCCGCGGTGCGTGCGGGGCGCCGACGGGGCTGGCGCGCGGGGTGATCGCCGACGGCCGCCAACGCCGGGCCAACGGCCCGGTGCCGGTGGCATTGGCGTGACGTTGGCCCGTCGTTGGCGACGGCTGCGAGCGTGGCACCGCCGGGGGGAGCGGTCCGAAGGGAGCGGTACACCCGGCGCACCGAGTCAGCGGTCGAGCGATCGGCCGATGCACCGACGAATGTGGTAAGGGACCCAACAGCCGTGGCCATCGACGCTACCGCCCACGACGGAACGACCATCCAGGACTCCGGGTCGCCGAGCCCGGAGAGCACCCTGGGGGGCGAGCGGAGAGGGTCGGAGCCCGCCCGGCGCAGCCCTGACCTGCCCGCGCCCGAGGGGGCGACGGACGGCGGGCCGACGGCGGAGGCGACCACCGTGCCGGCGGCCGAACCGACGGCCGAGGCTGGGAAGGCCGCCCCGGTGACCGTGCCGCCGGCCGCCCGGCCCACCCTGGACCAGGACACCCTGGCCGAGCTCTTCCGCCTGCACGGCGGCTACCTGCTGCGCGCGATGCTCCGCGTCACCAGCGGGGACCGCGGCAAGGCCGAGGACATCGTGCAGGAGGCCCTGCTGCGCGCCTGGCAGAACCCGGCCGCCATCCACCGAGGCCCCGAGCACAGCCGCCCCTGGCTGTTCACCGTGGCCCGCCGGATCGCCATCGACCACTACCGGATGCAGGCCGCCCGGGCCCAGGAGGTCGCCGACGAGGCGCCCGAGGAGCACGCCGGCGCCCACGACCCGTACGACGAGGTGCTCGCCGCCCGGGACATCGCGGTCGCCATGGCCGAGCTCCAGCCCCACCACCGGGACGTGCTCGTCGAGCTGCACATGAGGGGCCGCTCGATGGCCGAGGCGGCGGTGGTGCTGGGGGTGCCGGTCGGGACGGTCAAGTCCCGCAACTTCTACGCCGTCCGCGCCCTGCGGCCGATCCTGGAGGCGCACGGCATGGCGACGGCCGGCTGACCCGTCGCGCCGTTGGCCCGTCCCGCCGGGTGGGACCGGCCCCGGCCTGTGGGCGTCGGCCGGTTCCCTGCGGTCCTCTCCGGACCCGTGCGGTTCCTCCGTGCGGCCCCTCCGGGCGGTTCGGCGGAGAAGTCGGGCGGAGGCCGGTGAACCGTCCGGCCCCCGCCGCCCGTTGATCACAGTGGCGGCACCGCCACCGGAGCTCGTTCCCCCCGTGCGGGCACCGGTAGCCACCGCTCCGGCGGGGGGGCCGGGCCCGGGGCGGGGGGGGTGGCCCCCCCCCGGGGGCGGCACGGGGGGGGGCCCCCCCCCCCCCCCGGGCCCCCGCGGGGGGGCCCGGGGGGGTGGGCCCGGCGGAGTGGAC
>NZ_JBHXKE010000015.1:0-1987 GCF_042722765.1 Kitasatospora sp. NPDC058406 | reverse complement strand
GCCCTGGCCAGCTCCTCGCGCACCCGCCTGCGGACGTGGGGGACCCGCGCGGGCCCGCCCGGGCCCCCCCCCCCCGGGCGGGGCCGACCGCCCGGGGCGGGGCGCGCGCCCCCGCCCGGGGGACCGTCAGGTCTGCTCCCGCCCGTCCCGACCGGTCCGCCGGCGGGTGAACCGGGTGTGACGGACCGTCCGTAGTCACTGCTGAGCGGCCGAACTCCCGGCTCCCGCGCCCCGGCGGGTGTCGGGCCCCTGCGGCGGCCCGGTGTTCCCCCTTGTGGGAGGGCGGACACCGGGCCGCCGGTCCTCGGGCCCGCCGACCGGGCCGTTCCCGGCGATGGAGAGCTCCGGCCGTCCGTGCCCGTCCGAGCCCAGGAGAGTCCCGATGGCCAGACACCGGCTCAGCCGCCGCCGGCGGATCACGTTAGCCGCGACGGCCCTCGCCGCCGGCAGCGCGCTGATCCTCGCGCCGCGCGACGCGCCCGCCGCGGCCACCGCCACCGACCCGGTCGGCCTCAACGCCGCCCACGCCTACCTCGGTTGGGGCGACGCGCCGGACCCGGTCGCGGTCATGAAGGCCACCGGTCTGCGCCAGTTCGCCCTCTCCTACGTGCTCGCCGGAGGTTCCGGCTGCGAGCCGCGCTGGGACGGCTCCCGACCGCTCACCGGCGGCTCCGACGAGGCCGCGATCAAGCGCATCCGCGCCGCCGGCGGCGAGGTGCTCGCCGCGTTCGGCGGCTGGGACGGCGCGAAGCTGGGCGAACGCTGCGGCACCGCCGCCGAACTCGCCGCCGCCTACCAGAAGGTGGTCGACGCCTACGCGCTCAAGGCGGTCGACATCGACGTGGAGTCCACCGAGCTGACCGACCCGGCGGTGCGGCGGCGGATCGTCGAGGCGCTGCGGACGCTCAAGGCGAAGAACCCCGGCCTGCTCGTCTACGTCACCTTCCAGACCGAGCAGAAGGGCCCCGACGCGGACGGCACCGACCTGATCGCGCTCGCCGCCAAGTCCGGTCTGGTGGTGGACGGCTGGACCGCGCTGCCGTTCGACTTCGCCGGTCGGGAGAGTGACCTGCCCGCCGTGGTCCGGCAGTCCGTCACCGGCCTCCAGCGCGCCGTGGCCACCGCGTACGGGTGGGCGGACGACCAGGCCTGGCGACACGTCGGCCTGGTCGCGATGAACGGCCGCACCGACCAGCAGGGGGAGCAGCTCACGGTGGCCGGCCTCCGCACCGTCCGGGAGTTCGCCGCCACCCACCACCTGGCCCGCCTCGGTCTCTGGGCGGTCAACCGTGACCGGCCCTGCCCGGCCGACGCCCCCGCCGGTCCGACCTGCAGCGGGGTGAAGCAGTCGGCGTACGACTTCACGCGCGTGGTCGCCGGGTACCACACGGACTCGGTACCCGGGGACGTGGGCGGCCCCTGCCGCATCCCCCTGCCGTCGATCCCGCCGCTGGCCGTCCCGTCCGGTTCGGCGTCCGGTTCGGCGTCGAATTCACCGGCCGCCGGACGGTCGGTCTGCCCGACCCCGACCGCCACCGTGACGCCGACGCCGACGCCGACGCCCACGGCGACCTCGACGCCCACGTCCGGCGGGTCCCCGTCCGGCACGCCGAGCGCGAGTCCGACGTCCGCGAGCCCGACGTCCGCGGCCCCGGTACCCGGCTCGGCCGTCCCCCCGGCGGTCCCGCCGGCCACCACCGTCGCCGCCCCGGTGCCCGGTGCCGGCGCCGACACCCCGGGCCCGGTGGCCGTGGCCGCACCCGCTCCGGCCCCCGCCCCGGGCGGCTCGCTCGCCGCCACCGGCGCGAGCGGCGTCACCGACACCCTGCTCACCACTTCGGGGGCGCTGCTGTTCCTCGGCGGCGCCATCGGTCTGGTCGGAACCCGTCGCCGCGACCCCGAGGGCACTCCGGCCGGCGGCCCGACCCCGCCCTCGGCCGCCTGACGCCACACCGCACCGGCCCCGTCCGGCGCTCCCGTCGTCCCG
>NZ_JBHXKE010000014.1:46835-65212 GCF_042722765.1 Kitasatospora sp. NPDC058406 | reverse complement strand
CCTTCGGTCACCCCGGTGATCCCTGTCCGACCCCGGGGTGAGGGGGGACAGGCGGTCCGGATGCCGTCGGTGGAGACGGGTGGGGTCGGTTTAGTACCAGTGGTGGGTCTGCCAGAACGACCAGGCGGCGTTCGGGCTGCCGTAGCGGGTGTTCATGTAGTCCAGCGCCCACTTGATCTGGGTGGTGGGGTTGGTCTTCCAGTCGGAGCCGTGCGTCGCCATCTTCGAACCCGGCAGCGCCTGCGCCAGGCCGTACGCGCCCGAGCTGGGGTTGGTCGCGGTCACGTTCCAGCTGGACTCGTGGGAGATGATCTGCTTGAACGCGGCGAGCTGGCCGGCCGGCACGATCTGGGCGGCGATGGCCTGCGGGGACGCGGTCGCGGCCGAGGCGGTGGCGGGCACCAGGCCGGCGCCCAGGGCGGTCAGACCGGCGGCACCGGCAAGAAGAGCGGCAGAAGTGCGCATACGAAGCTTGAAAGCGGGCATGAAGAACAAGACCTCAATCAGGTTGGGCCGGTGCACGTCCCGCCCCGACCGCGGCCGGACAGGGGCCGAAACGGTCGCGGGGCGTGCCCGGCGAAAAGTCTGCGGAAAGCCGCTCCCGGTGGGACAGGTACCGGGTGCGGCTGACGACTGAGCCATTGTTGCCAGACGCGGAGGGCGCCCGCCAAGACCCCCCGGATACGACGCACCGTCGTAGCGGCGGGCGGTGCCGCGAATCGAAGGCGGCGCGGTGACGACGCGCCGCAATGCCCGCTGAGCTGCACCGATGTCCGGACCGGGCGGGGCCGCTCAGAGCAGTCGTCGCCGGACGGCGCGGGCACTATCGACCGTCGTGGCCGTCGAATCCCTGTGAGCGCACTCACCGGACCGGCTCCCGGCGCCGTCACCGACCGGTGCGCCGCCGCCACCACGGGTACAGACGATCTGAGAGCGGCGCCACAGGCGCGGGTACCGGATGCGCAGGCACGGCGCCGGAAACCGGTCTCACGGGGCGATCGCGTCCCCCAGCCGCCGGTGCCGCAGGGCGCGGGCGGCCGACCGCTCCGCCGCCGACAGCCGTGACAGCTCGCCGAGCGCGACGCCGACGGCCCGTCCGAGCCGCTCGCAGAACGCCGCCGGCTCCTCGGCGGCGTCCGGAAGCTCCGGCACGACCACGTCCACCAGACCCACCGCGGCCAGGTCGTACGCGCCGATGCCCTGGGCCCGGGCCAGTTCGGCGGCGTGCGCGCCGTCCCGGTGGACGATCGCCGACGCGCCCTCCGGCGGGAGCGGCGCCAGCCAGGCGTTCCCGGCGGCGAGTACCCGGTCGGCCGGCAGCAGGGCCAGCGCGCCGCCGCCCGAGCCCTGGCCGAGCAGCACCGACAGCACCGGCGTGCGCAGCGAGAGCAGAGTGGTCAGGCAGTGCGCGATCTCCACCGCGATGCCGTCCAGTTCGGCCTGGGCGGAGAGCTCGGCCCCGGCCGTGTCGACCACCGTGACCAGGGGCATCCCGAGCTGCTCGGCGAGGCCGGCGGTCCGGCGGACGGCGCGCAGGTCGGCCGCGGTGAACGGCCGCTCGCGGTCGCCGGCCTGCCGCTGCTGCCCGACCACCAGCACCGGCCGCCCTTCCAGGACGGCGAGCGCGCGCACCAGTGCGCCGTCCCGGCCGCCCGGTACGTCCAGCAGCACCAGCTCCTCGGCCGTCCGACGGAGCAGCTCGCGGGTGCCCGGTCGGTCGGGGCGACGGGTCCGCCGGACGGCCTCCCAGGCGTCGGGCCGTTCGCCGGACCCGCCGGACCCGCCGGGTCGGGCGGGTCCGTCGGGCTCATCGGATCCGAGCGGCTCTCCGGGTCCGCCGGCCGGCGCCACGCGGGTCAGCACGGAGAGCGAGCGCCGCAGCACCTCGCGCAACTCCTCCGGCGCCACCACCGCGTCCACCAGGCCGCGGTCGGCCAGGGTCTCGGCGCGCTGCACGTCGGCGGGCAGCTCCACACCCCGCAGCTCCTCGTAGACGCGCGGCCCGAGGAAGCCGAGCCGGGCCCCCGGCTCGGCGAACACCAGCTGCCCGAGCGTGCCCCAGGAGGCGAACACCCCGCCCATGGTGGGGTTGCGCAGATAGGTGAGGTACGGGATGCCCGCCGCGCGGTGCGCCTGGACGGCGGCGGTGATCCGCAGCATGCAGAGGAAGGCGGCCGACCCCTCCTGCATCCTCGTCCCACCGGAGACCGGCAGAGCGACCACGGGCAGCCGCTCGGCGGTCGCCCGCTCCACGGCCCGGGTGATCCGTTCGGCCGTGGCGACCCCGATCGACCCCCCGAGGAAGCCGAACTCGGACGCGATCAGGGCGACGGTCTGTCCGCCGATCCGGCCGGTGCCGGTGAGGACCGCCTCGTCCAGTCCGGTCCGCCGGCGTGCCCGGGCGAGGCTCGCCCGGTACTCGGCGTCCGCGGGCTCCGTGTCCGCCGGCTCGTCCCAGTCCAGGTGGCTCCCGGGGTCCACGAGCAGCTCGACCAGCTGACGCGCCGTCAGTGAAACTCCCACCTGGTCCACCCCATCGTCCGATCCGCCCGCACCGACGAAGATCACCCTAGGCGGAGGGCGGCGGGCGCAGGGGGATTGGCGGGTGGGTGTGAGCAGTCCGACAGCTTCGCCGGCGGACGGGAGGAAGAGAGGAGGAAGGGAGGGGGAGGAGGAAGAGAGGGGGAGGAGGCGGAAGGGAAGGAGGGGAGAGGAGAGGCGCCGGGCGCAGGCCGGTGCTCCCCCGCGCGGGGGAGAGGGATCGGGCGTCCGCACGATTCGCGACGGTCGGCGGACGCGGAGACTGGGCACATGACGAGCACCGAGGTGACGGGGTTGGGCTTCACCCTGTTGACGGTCGACTGGGTGCTCACCACCTTCGGGCTCGCGGGCTTCTCGGACGTCGGCTTCGCCAACGGCTGGTGGCGAGCGCTTTCCGTGGTGGTCAGCGGGCTGTTCGTGCCGGGGGGCCCGCTGATCCTGGCCCTCACCTTCGCGTACCACCGCCGCCGCCGGGCCTGACGGCCGCTGCCGGTGGTCAGCCTGCTCCGGCCATGGTGCTCCGGTCGGCGTGGATCCGGGCGGGGTGAACCCGGGCGGCGTGGGCCCGGTCGGGACGGGCCCGGTCGTTCCCGGACCGGTCGGCGAGCGCCCGGTCGGAGAGTGCCTGACCGGCGCGTGCCCGGTCGTAGCGTTCGGCGACGAGGCGGGCGAGGCCGTCGTGGGTGCCGAGGGGCGCACCGGTCCAGCGCGCGGGGGTGGCGGCGGCGCGGGTGGCGAAGAAGCCCGGGGCGAGCAGGTAGGTGGCGACGGCGACGTGCCGGTGGCCGGCGGCGTGCAGGGCGGTCACCGCCTGCTGGGGGGTGGGGTGGGCGGCCGAGAGGTAGGCGGGGACGACGGGCCGGCCGTCGGCGAGGCGGTCGGCCAGCATCCGGGCCATCTGCGCGGTGTCCGCGTTGGCGGCGGGATCGGAGGAGCCGGCCGCCGCGAGGACGACCGGACCGGCGCCCGCCGGGCGGCCGCTGTCGGTGAGCCGGTCGGCGAGCGCGGCGGCGAGCAGGGGGTGGGGGCCGAGTGCGGGGGCGAGCGGGAGGTGCGCCAGCCCGGCGGCGGCGAGAGCACCGGGGAGGTCGACGCGCAGGTGGTAGCCGGCTCCCAGCAGCAGCGGGACCAGGACGGCGGGCCGTCCGCGCAGTGCGTCGAGCGCTTCCGGCAGCGAGGGGCGGGCGAGGTCCAGGAAGCAGCAGCGGACGTCGAGTTCGGGCCGCAGCTCGCGGACCCGGCCGAGCAGCGCACGGCCGGTGGCGACCCCTTCGGCGGACCGGCTGCCGTGTGCGACGGCGAGCAGGACCGGGGGTTCGTCCGCAGGCGCGCGCTGCTCGGCCGGGTCGGCCACCGACGGACCGGCGGCGCAGACGGCGCAGCCGGAGCCTGAACCCCCGGCGCTGCCGGACCGGCCGGGCGCGGTGGCGGGGTGGAGCCGGGCGGCCATCAGTCCGCCGCCAGACGGTAGCCGCGCTTCGGCACGGTACGGATCAGCCGGGCGTGCGGTCCGAGCGCCGTCCGCAGCCGGCCGACGGCCGCCTCGACGGCGTGCTCGTCGGCGACCGCGTCGGCCCAGGCCGTCCGCAGCAGGTCCGCGCGGCTGAGGACGTGGCCCGGGCGCTCCGCGAGGGCGCGCAGCACGGCCGCGCCGCGGGGGCTGAGCCAGTGGCTCTCACCGTCAACCAGGACGGCGTTCCCCTGGAGCGTCAGGGTCCTTCCGCCCAGGACGAACTCGCGGCGGCCCCGGCCCGGGAGGGTCTCCGCGAGCAGGCGGACCAGTGAGCCGAGCCGTCCGCGCTCGGGGAACACGGCGGGCAGGCCCAGTTCGGCGAACGGCCGGGCGCAGAGCGCGCCGACGCAGACCGGCAGGACGTCCCCGCGCAGCGCGTCCAGCAGCGGTTCGCGCAGGCCGTCGGCGGCGGCCGTCTCGACGAAGGCGGTGACGGCGGGGGCGCTGGTGAAGGCGAGGGCGTGGACCTGGCGGCGGACGGTCTGCTCGACCAGCCGCCGGATCGGTGCGGGGTCGTCCGGCGGTGCCCAGCGGTAGACCGGGACGGAGATCACCTCGGCGCCGCGTTCGCGCAGCGCCGCCGCGAAGGCGTGCAGCCGGACACCGTGCTCCTGGACGGCGATCCGGCTGCCGGCCAGCGGTCGGGCGAGCAGCCAGGTGAGCAGTTCGTCGGTGGCCTCGGAACCGGGAGAGAAGCCCTCACCGAGGCCGCTGGCGCGGACCGCGCCGGTGGCCTTGGGGCCGCGCGTGAGGACGACGGCGTGTCGGCAGGCCTCGGCGAGGGCGGCGCCCCGGCCCCAGCCCTCGGCGGCGCTCATCCAGCCGCGCCAGCCGACGCCGGTGGTGGCGACGACGTAGTCGAGCGGGGCGGCCAGGCACTGTTCGGTGGCCTGGCGCAGGGCGAGGTCGTCGGCGAGCGGCATGATCCGCAGGGCCGGTGCCTCCACCACCTGGGCACCACGCCGGGTGAGTAGTGCCACCAGCTCGTCGCGGCGGCGTGCGGCGGTCACCCCGATGGTGAAGCCGGTGAGGGGTCCGGGCCGCGGGGTGGGGCGCGATCCGGTGAGGGTGGTTGTTGCCATGGCCGAAAGGGTGCGGTCCGCGCGTTACGGGCCGATTGCCCGCCGGTCACCTGCGCGTTAGTGAAAGGGCTGCTCCGGTTACGGCGGATGTCCTGGGGCGCACCACGGGTGCCGGCGGGCGTGAGGGACGTGTACCGCGCGTGCAACACGGCGGACCCTGTCGCGAAACGACCGGCGGTCACATTTCTTGCCATGACCCCCGCCACCCCCGCCGGCTCCGCCTCCACCCGTACCCCCACCCCCTCCTCCGCCGACTCCACCGCCTCCGTTCGCGACGCGTCCGACGTGTCCGTCGCTGCCGACGCTGCCGGGGCTGCCGGGGCTGCCGACGCCGCGGGCGGAGCCGGCGCCGCCGATGCCACGGACACCCACTGCCCGTACTGCTCGCTCCAGTGCGGGATGCGGCTGCGTGCCACGGACGCCGGCCCGGGGGAGGCGCCCGCCGAGGTGCTGGAGCGCGCCGACTTCCCGGTCAACCGGGGTGCGCTCTGCGGCAAGGGCCGCTCCGCGCCCGCCGTGCTGGCGGTCGGCGTCCGGCTGACCGGACCGCTGCTGCGCGACCGGCCGGGCGGGCCGCTGCGCTCGGCGGGCTGGGCGGAGGCCCTCGACCGGGTGGCGACGGGCCTCGCCGCCGTCCGGGAGCGGCACGGGGCGGACGCGGTCGGGGTGTTCGGCGGCGGGGGGCTGACCAACGAGAAGGCGTACCAGCTGGGCAAGTTCGCCCGGGTGGTGCTGGGGACGGCCAACATCGACTACAACGGCCGGTTCTGCATGTCCTCCGCCGCGGCCGCGCACCGCCGGGCGTTCGGGCTGGACCGGGGGCTGCCCTTCCCGCTGGCCGACGTCCCGCACACCGGCTGCCTGATCCTCGTCGGCGGCAATCCGGCCGAGACGATGCCGCCCGCGCTCCGCTACTTCCGCGAGATCCGGGAGAACGGCGGCACGCTGATCGTCGTCGACCCGCGCCGCACCCGGACCGCCGAACTGGCCGACCTGCACCTCCAGCCGCGCCCCGGCGGCGACCTCGCGCTCGCCCTCGGACTGCTCCACCTGGTGATCGCCGACGGGCTGGTGGACGAGGACTTCGTCGCCGCCCGGACCACCGGCTTCGACCGGGCCCGGGAGGCCGCCATGGCGCACTGGCCGGACCGGGTGGAACGGATCACGGGCGTCCCGGTGGACCTGCTCCGCCGGACGGCCCGGCTGTTCGGGCGCGCCGCGACCGGCATGGTGCTCACCGCCCGCGGACCGGAGCAGCAGAGCAAGGGGACGGACACCGTCGGCGCCTGGATCGACCTCTGCCTCGCCACCGGCAACGCGGGCCGCCGGTACGCGGGTTACGGCTGCCTGACCGGCCAGGGCAACGGGCAGGGCGGCCGGGAGCACGGCCAGAAGGCGGACCAGCTCCCCGGCTACCGTTCCATCGAGGACCCGGCCGACCGCGCACACGTCGCCGGGGTGTGGGGCGTCGATCCGGAGGCCCTGCCGAGGTCCGGCCGCTCCGCGTACGAGCTGCTGGACGGCCTCGGGCAGCCGGGCGGGGCGCGGGCGCTGCTGCTGATGGGCTCCAACCCGGTGGTCTCCGCGCCGAACGCCGCCCACGTCACCTCCCGGCTGCGCGGCCTCGACCTGCTGGTCGTCGCCGATCCGGTGCTCTCCGAGACGGCCCGGCTGGCCGACGTCGTGCTGCCGGTCACCCAGTGGGCCGAGGAGGACGGCACCACCACCAACCTGGAGGGCCGGGTGATCCTGCGCCGCCGGGCCGTGAACCCGCCCGAGGGGGTGCGCAGCGAACTGTGGCTGTTGCGCGAACTCGCCGCCCGGCTGGGCGTGGAGGCCGGCTTCCCGGACGACGCCGAGCAGGTCTTCGACGAACTGCGGCGTGCCTCGGCGGGCGGGGACGCGGACTACGCGGGCATCAGCTACCGGCGGATCGCGGCGGAGAACGGCGTCTTCTGGCCCTGCCCCGACGCCGGGCACCCGGGCACGCCGAGGCTCTTCCTGGACCGGTTCGCCACCCCGGACGGCCGCGCCCGGTTCGCTGCCGTGACCCACCGTCCGGCGGGGGAGGAGCCCGACGGGGAGTACCCGCTGCACCTCACCACCGGCCGGGTGCTCGCCCAGTACCAGAGCGGGGCGCAGACCCGGCGGGTCGCCGAGCTGAACGCCGCCGCTCCCGGGCCGTTCGTCGAGCTGCACCCCCGGCTGGCCGCCCGGCTCGGCATCGCCGACGGCGATCCGGTCGCGGTGGTCAGCCGGCGGGGCCGGGCGGTGGCGCCGGCCCGGGTGACCGACACGATCCGGCCGGACACCGTGTTCATGCCGTTCCACTGGCCCGGGGCCGGGCGGGCCAACAGCCTGACCAACCCCGCGCTCGACCCGGTCTCCCGGATGCCGGAGTTCAAGACGTGCGCGGTGCGGGTCGAACCCGCGGCCCGGCCGCGGCCGGGGCAGGAAGGGCGGCCGGAGCAGGAAGGGCGTCCCGACCAGGAGACGCGGCCGATGCAGGAGGCACGGGCGGGACGGGCGACGCGGCCCGGGGCGCGCCGGCCGGACGACACGGCATGGGCGGTGGCGTGATGCGTACGGAGCGAAGGATCGCCGTGGTCGGGGGCGGCATGGCGGGCGCCCGCTTCGCCGAGCGGTACACCGCGCTCGGCGGCGCCGGCACCGTCACCGTCTACGCCGCCGAACCGCGCACCCCCTACAACCGGGTGCTGCTGGCCGACGTGCTCACCGGACGGTACGACGCCGAGGCGATCGCCCTGCCGCTGGGCGCCGCCCGGCTCCGCGCCGGCTGCGAGGCGGTGACCTTCGACCCGGACGCCCGGACGCTCGGCCTCGCCGACGGGACGGTGGAGCCCTGGGACGAACTGGTGCTGGCCACCGGCTCCAACCCCGTGCTGCCGCCCGTCCGGGGCCTGCGCCGCGCCGACGGGGCCGGACTCACCGAGGGCGTGCACACCCTCCGTTCCCTGGACGACTGCACCCGGCTCGCCGAGGACGCCGTCACCGCCCGCCGGGCCGTGGTCGTCGGTGGCGGTGTGCTCGGTGTGAGCGCCGCCCGTGCGCTGGCCGCACTCGGTGTCCGGACCGAGATCGTCCACCAGGGACCGCATCTGATTGAGCGTCAGCTCGACGCGGAGGCGGGCGCGGCGCTCCGCGCCCGGCTCGACGGGCTGGGTGTCGCGACCTACCCCGGCAACCGGGCCCGCACGGTCGTCGCCCCCGACGGCCGGGTCGCCGCCGTGGAGCTGGCCAACGGCTACCGGCTCGACTGCGACCTGGTGGTGCTCGCCTGCGGCACCCGGCCGCGGACCGCGCTGGCCCACGCCGCCGGTCTGCCGGTGGGCACCGGAGTGCTGGTCGACGACCGCCTCGCGGCCGGCGCACCGCACGTGTCCGCCATCGGCGACTGCGCCGAACACCGGGGCGCCGTCCAGGGATCGGCCATCCCCGCCTGGGACCAGGCCGACGTCCTCGCCCTGCGGCTCTCCGGCGCCGACCCGGGCGCCCGCTACACCGGCTCCCGCCCGTCGGCACGGCTGAGCGCCGCCGGCCTGGAGTACGCGGCCTTCGGCGCCGTCGACGAGACGGGCGACGAGGGGCTCGACGTCCTCCGGCTCACCGACGCCACCCGGGGCAGCTACAAGAAGCTCGTGCTGCGGGGCGACCGGCTGGTCGGGGCCATCCTGTTCGGCGATCTGGCCGGTCTCGACGCCCTCGCCGACGCCTGGGCCCGCGACGACCCGCTCACCGGCCACCCGCTGCACCTGCTCACCGCGGGCTCCGGACCCGCGCCCGGATGAGCGGCCGGGCCCGACCCCTGACCGCCGGACCCCGACCCCCGGCCGCCGCCCGCTGCCTGACCGATGTCCCGACCGCCCCGGCCCTGCCAGGTTCCCCCGGTCCCGCCGGTTCCCCCGTCACCCTTTCCCGCATCACCCCGAGGAGTCACGCCATGACGTCGCACACGCCCGACCGGCCGCGGGACCTCGTCCTGGTCGGCCACGGCATGGTCGGCCAGCGCTTCCTGGAGTCCTGGACCGAGCAGCCGGGCGCCGACCGCTGGCGGGTCACCGTGCTCGCCGAGGAGCCCCGCCCCGCCTACGACCGCGTCCACCTCGGCGCACTGTTCGACGGCCGCACCGTCGAGGACCTCGGTCTCTGCCCGCCCGGCTTCCTCACCGAGCACGGCATCGACCTGCGCCTCGGCGACCCGGTCACCGCCGTCGACCGGGCCGCCCGCACCGTCACCACCCGGTCCGGGCACCTGCTCCGGTACGACGCCCTGGTACTGGCCACCGGTTCGGTCCCCTTCGTGCCGCCGGTGCCCGGCCACGACGCCGACGGCTGCCACGTCTACCGCACCGTCGAGGACGTGGAGGAGATCAGGGCCGCCGCCGCGGCCGCCGCGACCGGTGTGGTGGTCGGCGGCGGACTGCTCGGACTGGAGGCGGCCGGCGCGCTCCGGGCGATGGGGCTCGCCACCCACGTGGTCGAGTTCGCACCCCGGCTGATGGCCGTCCAGGTCGACGAGGGCGGCGGCGAGCTGCTCCGCCGCAAGATCGAGGACCTCGGCGTCACCGTCCACACCGCCGCCGGCGCGAGCGGAGTCGCCACCGGTCCCGACGACCGGGTCCGGGCCCTGACGCTCTCCGACGGCCGCGAACTCGTCGCCGACCTGGTGGTGTTCTCCGCGGGTGTCCGCCCGCGTGACCAGCTCGCCCGCGACTGCGGCCTCCCGGTCGGCCCGCGCGGCGGCGTCGTCGTCGACGAGCGCTGCCGCACCGAGGACCCGGCCGTGCTGGCGATCGGCGAGTGCGCCCAGGCCGCCGACGGCCGGGTCTACGGGCTGGTCGCCCCGGGCTACCAGATGGCCGAGACCGCCGCCCGCGAGCTCGCCGGCCGCCCCGGCGCGGGCTTCACCGGCGCCGACACCTCCACCAAGCTCAAGCTGCTCGGCGTCGACGTGGCCAGCTTCGGCGACCCGCACGGCACCGCCGACGGCGCCCTCGACGTGCTGTACAGCGACAGCCGGCTCGGCGTGTACCGCAAGCTGGTGATCGGCCGGGACGGCTCCCTGCTCGGCGGGGTCCTGGTCGGTGACACCGAGTCCTACGGCGTCCTGCGCCCGCTCGCGACGGCCGGCAAGCCGCTCACCACGCCGCCCGAGCAGCTCGTCCTGCCCGCGGGGTTCGCCGCCGCCGGCCCGATCGCGCTGCCCGACGACGCGGTGCTCTGCTCCTGCCACAACGTCACCCAGGGCGCCGTCCGCACCGCCGTCCGCGACCAGGGCTGCGAGACCGTCGCCGCCGTCAAGAAGTGCACCCGGGCCGGCACCGGCTGCGGCAGCTGCCTCAAGCAGCTGAGCACCGTGGTCACCGAGGAGCTGACCGCCGCCGGCACCGCCCCGCAGACCGGTCTCTGCGAGCACTTCCCGCAGACCCGCGCCGAGTTGTACGAGATCGCGCTGGTCACCGGCCTCACCACGTTCTCCGGGCTGATCGACCGCCACGGCAGCGGCGAGGGCTGCGACATCTGCAAGCCGACCGTCGCCTCCATCCTCGCCAGCCTCTCCAACGGCCACATCCTGGACGGCGAGCAGGCCGCGCTCCAGGACTCCAACGACCACTTCCTCGCCAACCTCCAGCGCAACGGCTCCTACTCGGTCGTTCCGCGCGTGCCCGGCGGCGAGATCACCCCGGACGGTCTGATCGCGATCGGCGAGGTGGCCCGCGACTTCGGCCTCTACACCAAGATCACCGGCGGCCAGCGGATCGACCTCTTCGGCGCCGGCGTCGACCAACTCCCCGCCATCTGGCGCCGCCTGGTCGACGCCGGCTTCGAGTCCGGGCACGCCTACGGCAAGGCGCTGCGCACCGTGAAGTCCTGCGTCGGAGAGACCTGGTGCCGGTACGGCGTCCAGGACTCCGTGGCCCTCGCCATCGAGCTGGAGCTCCGGTACCGCGGACTGCGCTCCCCGCACAAGCTCAAGTCGGCGGTCTCCGGCTGCGCCCGCGAGTGCGCCGAGGCCCAGAGCAAGGACTTCGGCATCATCGCCACGTCCGCCGGCTGGAACCTCTACGTCGGCGGCAACGGCGGCATGACCCCCCGCCATGCCGACCTGCTCGCCGCCGATCTGGACCGCGATACCCTGATCCGCACCATCGACCGGTACCTGATGTTCTACATCCGCACGGCCGACCGCCTGGAGCGCACCTCCGTCTGGCTGGAGCGGCTGGAGGGAGGTCTGGACCACCTGCGTGCGGTCGTCCTCGACGACTCGCTCGGCATCGCCGCCGAGCTCGACCAGCTGATGGACCGTCACGTCGGGTCCTATCAGGACGAGTGGGCCGCCACCCTGGCCGACCCGGACCGCCTGCGCCGGTTCGCCTCCTTCGTCAACGCCCCCGGCACGCCCGACCCGGCCGTCACCTTCGTCCCCGAACGTGGCCAGATCCGCCCTGCCCGCCCCGACGAGGACGGCCACGTCCTCACCGCCCCCGTCTACGCCCCCACCCCGGTCCTGGTGGCCGGTCCCCGACTGGAGGTGCTCGCCAAGTGACCGTGGAGATCCACGACGGCAACCGCTGGCAGCCCGTCTGTACCCTCGACGACCTGCAGCCCGGCCGCGGCGTCGCCGTCCTCCTCGCCGCGGCCGACGACGGCAACGACGCGCAGGTGGCCCTCTTCCTCGACCGCGCCGGCGCCCTGCACGCCGTCGACAACCGCGACCCGTTCAGCGGCGCGTACGTCCTCTCCCGCGGCCTGCTCGGCAGCCGCGGCGACCGGCCCACCCTCGCCTCGCCGATGTACAAGCAGGTCTTCGACCTCACCGACGGCCGCTGCCTCGACGAGGACACCGCCCCCGACGGCAGCCCCGCCGTCCTCCGGCGCTGGCCCGTCCGCACCACCGCCGAGCACACCGCCCCGCACACCGCCCCGCGCCCCGCCCGGGGCACCGACTCGCAGACCGACTCGCAGACCGACTCGCCAACCGTTCCGCAGACCGCCCCGAGCACCGCCCCCATAATCCGGGAGGACCAGGCATGAGCACCGCCGTCGAAACCCCGCCCGCCCGCGCCGGCAGAGCCGGTGCCCCCACCCTCACCCACTGGGACCCGGAGGACACCGAGTTCTGGGAGCGCACCGGCGCCCGGACGGCCCGCCGCAACCTCGTCTACTCCGTGGCCTCCGAGCACATCGGCTTCTCGGTCTGGAGCCTCTGGTCGGTCCTGGTCCTCTTCCTCGGGCCGGAGTACCACATCGACCCGGCCGGGAAGTTCACCCTCACCGCCCTGCCCACCGCACTCGGCGCCGCGCTCCGCCTCCCCTACACGTACGCCGTCGCCCGCTTCGGCGGCCGCACCTGGACCGTGATCAGCGCCCTGCTGCTGCTCGTGCCCACCGTGCTCGCCGCGCTGGTCCTCACCCCCGGCGTCTCCTACGGCACCCTGCTCGCGGTGGCCTGCGTCGCCGGCGTCGGAGGCGGCAACTTCGCCTCCTCGATGGCCAACATCAACGCCTTCTACCCGCACCGCCTCAAGGGCTGGGCGCTCGGCGTCAACGCCGGCGGCGGAAACCTCGGCGTCCCCGCCGTCCAGCTCCTCGGCCTGCTCGTCCTCGCGACCGCCGGCGCCGGCCACCCCCGCCTGCTGCCGCTGCTCTACCTCCCGCTGATCGTCCTCGCCGCCGTCGGCGCCTGGCGGCGGATGGACAACCTGCCCGCCACCCCGCGCTCCGCCGACCGCTCGTTGCGCGAAGTCGCGCGAGACCCGTACGGCTGGGCCGTCTCGACCCTCTACATCGGCACCTTCGGCTCGTTCATCGGCTTCGGCTTCGCCTTCGGGCAGGTCCTCCAGGTGCAGTTCCACGACCGCTTCGACACCCCGGTCAAGGCCGCCGCGCTCACCTTCCTCGGCCCGCTGCTCGGCTCCCTGCTGCGCCCGGTCGGTGGCCGGCTCGCCGACCGCTGGGGCGGCGCCGTGGTCACCCTGGTCACGTTCGTCGCCATGGGCGCCGGCACCGCCGTGGTGCTGTCCGCCTCCCGGGCGGGCTCGCTGCCGCTCTTCCTCGCGGGGTTCATCGCGCTCTTCGTGCTGAGCGGCATCGGCAACGGCTCGACGTACAAGATGATTCCGGCCCACTACGAGGGCCGCTCCCGCGCCGCCGTCGCCGCCGGTGCCGATCCGGTCGCCACGGAGGCCGCGGGCCGGCGCCGCACCGCCGCCCTGATCGGCCTGGCCGGTGCGATCGGTGCCTTCGGCGGGGTGCTCGTCAACCTGGCCTTCCGCCAGTCCTTCCTCTCCAGCCGCAACGGCGACGCCGCCTACCTGGCCTTCCTCGCCGCCTACCTCTTCTGCGCGGCGCTCACCTGGGTGGTCTGGCTCCGGCCCGGCGCCCGGCGCTGACGGCGCGGCCGGCCCGGGACGCGCCCGGAGAACCGCCGCGGGCCCCGGACGCAGTACGCGTCCGGGGCCCGCGGTCGGTCAGTTGTGTGTGTGCGAGCCGCATGCGGGGCCCGGTAGCGGGAGGAAGCCGTGCAGGCGGATGTCGGCGGCGGCGGTGCCGCTCCGGCAGATCCAGCCGGACGGGCCGAAGATGGCGCGCAGCGCGACACCGTGCGCGTCCAAGGCGTTCCACTCGGACTGGCGGACGGTGTTGTAGAGGACTCGCCCGTACGCCGAAGCCGAGTAGGGCGCGCTGATGGTGTGGGTCGTGGGGTTGACCGGTTGGACGTTGTTGACCGAGCGTGGCACGAGCACCCCCGGGTTGTCGGTCGGGGTGGAGTAGCCGCCGTAGACCTGGCCGACGTAGCGGCCGACGGAGTACGGGACGATCACGTCCGGGTCGTGCAGGACCGCGTCGGTGCCCTGGTTCTCCCGTTCGACGACACCGACGCACGAGTGGTCCGTCCAGGGGTCCCCCACGATCGCGGAGTAGTAGTCGAGGGCCTGCAGGAAGAACCCGGAGGAGTCCATGGAGGCGCCGTCCACCCCCGACCGGGTCACCAGGAGGTGGCCGGCCAGCATCGGGCGGATGGTGGCGTCGGGCAGCGCCGGGTCGATCTGCCGCCAGTTGGTGAGGGTGCAGGTGTAGATGGCGCGCAGCTGCGCGGTGGTGAGGTTGGCCGGGGCGTGGCCGCCGGCCGGGGCGGCCCAGCTGACGGCGTCCTTGGCCATGGCGACGAACAGCGTGTTCACGCTGTCGTCGACCTTCGGGCCCCGGGTGCTGCGGGCGAAGTCCAGCGTGCCGCTGGTGGTGGAGGCCAGCGCGATGATTCCCGCGTTGGACCGGTCGGGGCGGACCAGCGAGGACGATCCCGACTTGGGGGTGATGAGGGTCGTCCCGGTGGAGTCCCAGCTGTAGAGGCGGGGCGAGGTGGTGTTGCCGGCGGCGGTGAGGGAGGCGTTGTAGTCGGTGGAGAACTGGTTGAAGAGCGACTCCGTGACCTGGGCGCCGACGCCGACGATGTCGGTGGCGGCGGGCGGGGGCACGGGGATCGGCTGGGGCGGGTCGGCGAGCGCCGGGGCGGCGGAGGCGAGGGCGAGCGCGGCGGCCAGTGCGAGGGCCGGGGCGACCCGGGCGGTGAGACGGTGCACGAGGTGAACTCCCTTTCGGGGGCGGGCGGTCGGGCCACCGGGATCATCGGTGTGCCGGTCCGTGGCCCGGAAGATCCCAGGCTTCTGGGGGGGTGGACGTCCCCGCAGGTCACCCCCGGTCCCCGCCCGCTCCGACCGCCACCTGTTCTTCCACCGGACGCCCCCCGTACGCCGCCCGGGGCTGCCGTCGGGTGGTGTGCGCGGCGGGGCCGGGCGGCCCCGGCCGTCAGCTGTGCTCCGTCGAGCCGCAGGCCCCGGGGGGAAGCGCGAGGAAGCCGTGACTGCGGATCCTCGACGCGCCGGACCAGCAGATCCAGCCGTTCGGCGAGAAGATCTCGCGGAGCGCCCGGGCGTGCGCGTCACCGGCGTTCCACTCCGCCTCCCGGAGGGCGACCCGGAGCCGGTAGGCGAAGTACGAGGCGGCGAACGTGGCGTGGAGGGTGTGGCTGGACGGGTTCACCACCGGGACACCGCCGATCGCGCGCGGGACGAGCGCGCCCGGGTTGTCGGTCGGGGTGGCGTGGCCGCCGTAGGTCTGGCCGATGTAGCGGCCGACGGAGTACGGGACGACTACGTCCGGGTCGTGCAGGAAGGCGCCCGTGCCGCTGTTCTCCTCCCGGATGAGGGTGACGCAGTCCCCGATCCTCACGTAGCTCGGCCCGCTGGTCTGCTGGATCCCGGCCAGGAACATCGACGCGGCGTCCGTGATGTGCTCGTAGTTGTAGATGGGCAGTGCCGGCTTGATGGGGGCGTCGGGCAGCGCCGAGTCGATCTGCCGCCAGTTGGTGGTGTGGCACTCGTAGATGCCGCGCAGCTGGGCGGCGGTCAGACTGTTCGGGGCGTGGCCGCCGGTCGGCGCGGCCCAGCTCACGGCGTCCTTCGCCAGGTTGACGAAGAGGGTGGACGCCGGGTCGTTGACGCTCGGGCCGCGGGTGCTGCGGGCGAAGTCGACGGTGCTGCTCGTGGTGGCGTTCACCGCCGTGATGCCCGCACTGGAGAACATCGGGCGGACCAGCGGGGACGATCCCGCCTTGGGGGTGATGAGGTTCGCCCCGACCGAGTCCCAGCTGTAGAGGCGGGGCGAGGTGGTGTTGCCGGCGGCGGTGAGGGAGGCGTTGTAGTCGGTGGAGAGCTGGTTGAAGAGCGACTCCGTGACCTGGGCGCCGACGCCGACGATGTCGGTGGCGGCGGGCGGGGGCACGGGGATCGGCTGGGGCGGGTCGGCGAGGGCTGACGGGGTGGCCGCGAGGACCAGGGCGGAGCTCAGCGCCAAGGCCGAGAGCGTCCGGTAGGCGAGGCGGATCATGCGGGCAACTCCCTTGTGAGGTCGACGAGTCGGACCTTTCTCCAGGATCCTCCGCAGGCCCGTGGGCTCCCGGAAGGACGGCGCCGGCCCCGGCCGGCCGGAGGGGCGGGGCCCCCGCAGGTCACCCTCGGTCCCCGCCCGCTCCGACCGCCACCTGTTCTTCCACCGGACGCCCCCCGTACGCCGCCGCCGTACCGGCGCGGCCCGTCGCCGGGGTCCGTCACGGCGGTCTGTCGCCCGGGTCCGTCGCCGGGGTTCCGGCCGGCCGGGTGGCGGGCGGCGTTTCCGGCGGAAAACGCCCAGGTTGCTAGGGTCGGGGGATGGCAGCGAGCGGCGCAGGCGGCGCGAACCCCCCGGTGCGGTTGCGGCGCGACGCGCAGCGCAACCGCGATCTGCTGCTGACCACCGCCCGCGACCTGTTCGCCCGGCACGGGCTGGACGTGCCGCTCGACCAGATCGCCAAGGAGGCGGGCGTCGGCAACGCCACGCTGTACCGGCACTTCCCGACCCGGGAGGCCCTCGTCGCCGAGGTGTTCGCGGACGCCGCGACGCTGCTCGGCGACGCCGGTGCGCAGGCGCTGGCCGACGAGGACGCCTGGGGCGCCGTCGAGCGCTACTTCGAGCGGATCTTCGAACTGGTCGCCGCCGACCGGGGCATCAACGACCTGGTCACCCAGGCCATCCCCACCGTCCCCGGGATGATCGAGATCAGTCGGCGCAACGCCGAGACGGTCGGCGTGCTGGTCGCCCGCGCACAGCAGCAGGGCACCATGCGGACCGACGTCGTCACCATGGACCTGCTCTTCATGCTCGGCCCGCTCTGCCGCGCGCTGCCCGCCGCCACCGACCTCCGTCCCGACCTCTGGCGCCGCTACCTCGCCCTGCTGCTCGACGGTTTCCGCACCCGGGCCACCCACCCGCTGCCGGTGCCGCCGATCGGCGAGGAGCACCTGGACAAGATGTTCGCCGACCTGTGGGAGGCGGACGGGCCCGGCGCCTGACCCGTTCCCGGGCCCGCGCCGCCGCCGCCCGCGTCAGGAACCCGTACGAACCGGCGCCCCGCGCGTCAGGGCTCCGTCAACGAACGGCCCTTCCCCCTCCGCCGGGGATTGGCTGGAGCTGAGCACCACACCAGTGGACAGCCAGCCGGAAGGACGGACAGGGCCATGGCGGACAGCGGCGCCGGCACCCACGCGGACGAGCCGATCGACCTCCCGATCGACCCGTGGAACGGGCAGGAGAGCGACGAGCAGCACGGCGGGCAGGGCGACGGCGGCCGGGGCCGGATCGTGGTCGGACTCAGCGGCTCGCTCGGCAGCCTCGCCGCCCTGCACCGAGCCGTCGCCGAGGCCCGCCGCCTCGACGCCGAGGTCCTCGCGGTGCACTGCTGGACCCCTTTCGGCGGCGAGTTCGGCTACCGCCGCTCCCCGTGCCCGCCGCTGCTCACCGCCTGCCGCGACGCCGCCGCGGCCCGTCTGCGCGAGGCCCTCGACCAGGCCTTCGGCGGCACCCCGGCGGGCGTCCGGCTGCGCGGCGTGGCCGTCCGGGGCGAGACCGGGCAGGCTCTGGTCCGCTGCGCCGACCGGCCCGGCGACCTGCTCGTCCTCGGCGCCGGCAGCCGGGGCGCGCTCGCCCGCGCGCTGCGCCCGTCGGTCACCGCCTACTGCGTCCGGCACGCGGCCTGCCCGGTGCTGGCGGTCCCGAAGCCGCCGCTCCAGCGCGAGCTGGAGGCGCTCCGGCGCCACCACCGCGTCCGGATGCCGGTGACGGCATGAGCACCCGCCTCCGGCCCGCGATGTCCGGCGCGGTCGCCCTGACCGCCTCCGCCGCACTCGTCCCGCTCCTCGCCGTGCTCGGCGAGCTCCGCGCCACCTGGGTCGCGCTCGCCGGCTACGCGGTGCTGTGTGCCGCCGTCGGCCGCTGCTCGCGCCCGTCCGCCGCCCCGTTGGTCGGCCTGGCCGCCTGGCTCTTCCACAACGGGTTCGTCGAACACCGCCGGGGCACCCTCGGGTGGGCCGGCCCCGCCCCGGAGGCCGGCCACCTCCTCCTCTTCACCGCCGCAGCCCTCGCCTTCGCCGTCCTCGCGGCCCTGCGGCGTCCGCACCCCCGCCGGCGTCCGCGGCTCCGTGACCGGCGTCCCGGCCGCCGGTTCGGTCTCACCGCCTGACCGACCCCCCGGGTGCTCCGGGAGGCCGTCCGGGGTTCTCCCGTGGTTCGGACGGCCGTTCCGGGCTGGTAGTGTTCTTCCTGTCGCGAGGGAGATGATCTCTCGTCAGGCGTCAGTGGTGCTACCAGAGCACGTCCTACTTTCAGTAGGGAGAGTCCGTGCA
>NZ_JBHXKE010000014.1:0-46738 GCF_042722765.1 Kitasatospora sp. NPDC058406 | reverse complement strand
CAGTGGTGCTACCAGAGCACGTCCTACTTTCAGTAGGGAGAGTCCGTGCAACCCGGGCCTGGCGCTCCGAGTCGGACGGGGTCCGGTACCTGAGAAGGTGCCGGGCCCCGTTCGCGTTCACCGGGGTCGCCCGGGCGGGCCGCGCCGGTCAGGTCACCGCGCGGTCGGAGCCGAGTTCGCGGGAGATGCGCAGGCCGACCTGGGCGACGACCGGGCCGAGGGCGCGGACCCGGGCGGCGGTCATCCGTGAGGTGAGGCCGGAGACCGAGAGGGCGGCGGTCACCTCGCCGGTGTGGTCGAAGATCGGGGCGGCGACGCAGCGGACCTCGGGCTCGTTCTCGCGGTCGTCGATCGAGTAGCCGCGGGCGCGGATCCGGGCGAGGTCGGCGCGCAGGTGGGTCTCGTCGGAGATGGTCCAGGCGGTGACGGGGCGCAGTCCGGCGGCGACGACCTCGGTGACCGCCTCCTCGGGCAGCCACGCCAGGATCGCCTTTCCGGTGGCGGTGCAGTAGGCGGGGGCCCGACTGCCGACCCGGGAGGCCATCCGGACGTTGGTCTCGTCCTCGACCTTGTCGAGGTAGACGATGCCGGGCGCCTGCCAGACGGTCAGGTGGACGGTCTCGCCGGCCTCCCGCTGGAGGCGGCGCAGGTGTTCGGCGGCGACGCTGCGCAGGTCGAGGGTGGAGAGGTAGGCCTGGCCGAGTCGGAGCGAGCCGTGGCCGAGCCGGAACCAGCCGGTCTCCCGGTCGCGGTCGAGGAGGTGCTCGTCCAGCAGCGGGCCGGTCAGCCGCAGGACCGTCGACTTGTTGAGGTCGAGAGCCTCGGCGAGCTGGGCGAGCGGGACGCCGCGGCCGTCGCCGTGGTCGCGGACGTAGCCGAGGACGGACAGCGCGCGACGCAGGGAGGAGGACTGGTTTCGCTCGCCCGTGGTCTTCTTCGGCTTCTCCGCGCCGGTGGCCGTGCCGCCCGCGGTCGCGCCGGCTGCCGGGCCCGCGCTCGTGCCGGCCGCGCTGACCGCCTTCTCCGTCATCGGTCCGTTCCCCTCTCGTTCCGCCACCGGACTGCGGCGGTTGTCGAACCGTACCCTCCCGCACCTCGCTTACCGCTTTTTCGATACACCGTTGTGCATTGCAAAACTTCCCGAACGGCCTCTTGTTGGCCGTGAGCGCCCGCGCCTAACGTCCCTGGCATCGAGCAGGCGACGTAGCCCACCCGAGCGGTCGCTCTGCCGTACCCCCACATCAATGCGTTCACGCACCCACCATCGGCCCCGGTCAGGGCCTGCTTCGACGCGCCCGTCCCCAGCGGCGCACGTCTCGGCGGCAACTGTCGGGAGGGGAGGTCTCCACCCATGCGAATCGTCAGACGGGCCGCCGCGGCCACCGTCCTCGCCGCCACGTGTCTCGCCGCCGCCGCCTGTTCGCCCGGTACCGCGTTGCCGGCCGGTGACAAGGCGGCCGACGACAAGACCGGCACCCTGCAGGTCTGGCTGTACAACGAGGCCGGCAACGCCGCGAAGGAAGCGGTCGTCAGCAAGGCCGTCGCCGAGTTCCAGGCCTCCCACCAGGGCGTCACCGTCAGTGTCAGCTACATCGACACCGACGCCTCGGCCCGCGCCGCCAAGATGAAGGGCGCGTTCAACGACCCGAACAGCGCCCCGGACCTGGTCGAGTTCGGCAACACCGACCTCCCCGGGTACGTCGCGGCCGGCGGCCTCGCCGAGATCGGCGCCGACCTCGACAAGTGGAAGGACAAGGGCGACCTCGACCCGGCGATCGCCAAGACCGCGGTGCTCGACGGCAAGACCTACGGCCTGCCCTGGTGGGTCGCCGTGCGGGCGCTCTACTTCCGCACCGACCTGTTCACCGAGGCCGGCCTCGCGGCCCCGACGTCCTACGCCGAGCTGGTCGCGGCCACCCAGAAGATCCACGCCGCGCACCCGGACACCTTCGGCATCGCGGTCGGCGGCAAGTACACCTTCGGCGCGCTCCCCTTCGTCTGGGACGCGGGCGGCGACATCGCCGCCAAGGAGGGCACCACCTACAAGCCGACGATCAACTCGTCCGCCTCGCAGGCCGGCATCAAGCGCTACACCGACCTCTTCGGCGAGAGCGGCTGCCCGGTCCAGCAGTGCGCCGACCTCACCGGCGGCAAGACCGTCGACCTCTTCGCGGCCGGCAAGTCCGCGATGGCGATCCTGCCCAACTCCAGCCGCAGCAAGGTCGACGCGGGCCCGGTCAACGGCAAGTACGGGGTCGTCCCGCTGCCCGGCGAGAAGCCCGGTTCGATCGCCCCGGCGTTCGCCGGCGGCAACAACCTCGGCGTGATGAAGGCGGCCAAGCACCGCACCCTGGCCGTCGAGTTCGCCGAACTGCTGGCGAGCCCCGCGTACCAGGAGCAGATGTACGACGCGATGGGCAACCTGCCGACGCTGAAGCCGGTCAACGCCAAGGTCGCCGCCAAGGACGCCTTCCTGAAGCCGTTCACCGATACCATCGCGGCCGGTACCAAGTTCGTGCCGCTGGACCAGGGATGGGCGCAGATCGACGCGCAGGCCGTCATCCCGACGATGCTCCAGCAGATCGTCACCGGCAAGGCGGACGTGGCGAAGGCCTCGGGCGACGCCGCCACGCAGATCACGTCGGCCTTCGCGGCCCGCTGATCGCCGGCCCCCGCAAGAGAGCAGGTCCCGTACGTGTCCGCACCCACCACGACCGCCCCGGCGGCGCCGCCCTCCCCGAGCGGGCGGCGCCGGGGCACCGGCCCGGCCGCGCCCCCGCGCGGCCGGCGCCGCCCCCCGCTGCTGCTCCTGCTGCCGGCCGCGATCATCATGATCCCCCTGGTGGCGTACCCGATCTACCAGCTCGGTCTGCTGTCGGTGCTGGACTTCGGTCAGGCCCAGGCCTCCGGCGGTGTGCCGACCAGCTTCGTCGGGCTCGGCAACTACCAGAAGATCCTCGGTGACGGGCAGTTCTGGTCGGTGCTGACGCAGACGATCGGCTTCGCCGCGTTCTGTGTGGTCGCCACCCTGGCGGTCGGCGCCACCCTCGCGGTGCTGCTCACCAGGGTGGGCCGGATCTCCCGACTGGTGCTGACCACCGCCGCCATGGCGGCCTGGGCGGCGCCGGCGATGACCGGTTCGACGGTGTGGAGCTTCCTCTTCGACACCAACCTCGGTCTGGTCAACAAGACCCTGGTCAGCATCGGTCTGAACGGCTTCCACGAGTTCAACTGGTTCTACGACAAGTGGACCGCGTTCCTGATCGTGGGCGCCGTGGTGGTCTGGCACTCCTTCCCGTTCGTCATGGTGACGCTCTACGCGGGCATCAAGGCGATCCCGACCGAGATCCTGGAGGCCGCGGCGCTGGACGGCGCCGGCACCTGGGCCACCTTCCGCCGGATCACCGCCCCGATGCTCCGGCCGATCCTGACCATCGTGGTGATCCAGTCGGTCATCTGGGACTTCAAGGTCTTCACCCAGATCTACGTCATGACCGAGGGCGGCGGAATCGCCGGCCAGAACCTCGTCCTCAACGTGTACGCCTACCAGAAGGCGTTCGCGTCCTCCCAGTACGGACTCGGCGCGGCCATCGGCGTGATCATGCTGCTGATCCTGGTGATCCCGACGGTCCTCTACATCCGCTCGCTGCGACGGACGGGGAATGAACTGTGAACACCCGTGGCCGCAGGCGGCTCGCCGCCAACTCCCTCGCGATCCTGGTGGCCGTGGTCACCGCCTTCCCGATCTTCTGGATGGTGCTCTCGGCGTTCAAGCCGAAGGGCGAGGTGCAGTCGCTCGACCCCCGACCGTGGACCGCGCACCCGACGCTGGAGAGCTTCCGCCAGGTGCTCAGCGTCGACGGGTTCGGCCGGTACTTCGTCAACAGCCTGATCATCGCGCTGTCGGTGGTGGTGCTGTCGGCCCTGGTGGTCTTCCTCGCGGCGGTCGCCGTGACGAGGTTCCGGTTCAGGTTCCGCACCACCATCATGGTGATGTTCCTGATCGCCCAGATGATCCCGGTCGAGGCGCTCACCATCCCGCTGTTCTTCATGTTCCGCGACGCGGGGCGGCTGGCGCCGGGCGTCGGACTCAACACCCTGGCCTCGCTGATCCTGGTGCAGCTGGCGTTCTCGCTGCCCTTCGGGATCTGGATGATGCGCGGCTTCGTCGCCGCGGTGCCGGTCTCCATCGAGGAGGCCGCGCAGATCGACGGTGCGAGCCGGAGCCGGATCCTCTGGCGGATCCTGCTGCCGCTGGTGGCCCCGGGCCTGGCCGCGACCAGCGTGTTCTCCTTCATCGCGGCGTGGAACGACTTCGTCTTCGCCAAGACCTTCATCATCAGCGCGACCGAGAACCAGACCCTCCCCTCCGCGCTGCTGGTCTTCTTCAAACCGGACGAGAACGACTGGGGCGGCATCATGGCGGCCTCGACGCTGATGACCGTGCCGGTCCTGATCTTCTTCATCGCGGTGCAGCGCAAGCTGGTCTCCGGGCTGGCCGGCGCTGTGAAGGACTAGCCCGCGAGGGCCGGTGCCGCGGGGGAGAGGCTGCGGCGGGTGTAGCGTCCCGATCATGGAGGTGGGGTCCATGAACAGGGAACGCGCCGACGGGCAACTCGCCCAGATCGCCGAGACGGTGGGCCTCGCCCGCCGTCTCGGCACTCGTGTCCGGCTGCGCGGCGGCTGGGCGATGGACTTCTTCCTCGGCGAGCTCACCCGCGACCACGAGGACATCGACTGGTTCGTTCCGGCCGCCGACGCCCCCGCGCTCGCCGCCGGCCTGCACGAACTCGGCTACCGCCGGCTCGACGGCCCGCCGCCGGGCCAGCAGTTCCCCGTTCCCCTGAGTCGCTCCGGGGATGCTGCGGCGGCACCGGGCGTTCCGCCCTCCTACGCGGCCAGGGTCCCCTCTGCGGACGGGAGGCCGATCAGCGTGAACTCCGCCCCGCCGTCGTCCCGGACCGCCGCCCGCCGTCCGAACGGTGTCGGGTGCGGTCCCGCCAGCACCTCCCCGCCCAGCTCGCGCACCCGCTCGGCCGCGCGGTCGGTGTCGTCCGTGCCGAAGTGGACGCTCCAGACGGGCGGCGGACCGGCCGCCCCCAGGCCCGTCCCGCCGCTCCCGCTCCCGCTTGCGCGGCCCGTCGGGCCCGTCCGGCCCGTCCGGTCGGCGTCGGCCCCGTGGCCGCCGCCGATGCCGCCGGCCACGGCTCCGCCGACCCGGAACACCGTGCCGCCGTCCGCGCCCGACCCGTACTCGTACCCGAAGACCCGCCGGTAGAAGGTCCGGGCCGTGGCCGGGTCGGGGGAGAGCTGCTCGCTCCAGCTGAACGCGGACGGTTCGTCGACCAGACCCGCCCCCTGCCAGAGCAGCCCCTGCCGGAGCCCGAACACCGCGCCGGTCGGGTCGGCGACGACGGCCGCCCACCCCTGCTCGGGTCTCTCGAACGGCTCTCGGACGACGCGCCCGCCGGCCGTCCGGACCTCCTCGGCCGCCCGTCCGACGTCCGTCACCGCGAGGTACGTGGTCCACGAGCGTTCCTCGCCCGCCGGCCGCCGGACCAGCCCCGCGACCTGTGCCCCGCGCAGCGTCGCCACCGTGTACCCGGGCAGCCCGACGTACTCCCACCCGAACAGCGCGCCGTAGAACCGCCGGGCCCGCGGGAGGTCCGGGGTCCCCAGCTCGACCCAGCAGGGGACGCCGTCGCGGTACCTGCCCGCCTTCGGCATGCCGCCCTCCTCGCCGCCGGAACCACCCGGGCCCCTGGGGCCAGCCTCTGCTTCCGCCCGGCGCCCGGCAACCGGTCCGCGCCCCCTCGGGCCGATCCGCGCTCGTCGCAGCGCCCCCGCGCGTCCGTCAGGTCGCCCCCGGGCCCGTCAGAGCACCCCGCGCGGCCGGAACTGGATGCTGATCCGCGGCCCCACCGGCCGCGCCGTCTTCGGTACCGCGTGCTCCCAGGTCCGCTGGCAGGAACCGCCCATCACCAGCAGGTCCCCGTGCCCGACCGGGTGCCGCACCACCGGCCCGCCACCGCCCCGGGGCCGCAGCAGCAGCGCCCGCGGTTCGCCGATCGAGAGGATCGCGACCATGGTGTCCACGTGCGCGCCCCGCCCGATCCGGTCGCCGTGCCAGGCCACGCTGTCCCGCCCGTCCCGGTAGTAGCAGAGCCCGAGCGTGCTGAACGGCTCGCCGAGCTCGTCCGCGTAGTGCGCGCCGAGCGCCGCCCGCGCCTCCCCGAGCACGGGGTGCGGCGGTGCGTCCTCCTCCCCGTAGGAGGCGAGCAGCCGGGGCACGTCGACGGTCCGCTCGTACATCTCGCGCCGCTCGGCCCGCCACGGCACCTTCGCGGCCAGGTGTTCGAACAGCTGGTCCGCCCCGCGGAGCCACCCCGGCAGCAGGTCCAGCCACGCCCCCGCGCCCAGCACCGTCCGCCGAACGCCCGACAGCGGCCCGAGGGCGGTCCCGGCCCGGCCGGGATCGTCGAACAGGGAGGGCTGGAGGTGGAGCGTGCTGCGCATGAGCCCAGCGTACGCCGTAATCGAACATGCGAGCGAAAAGACTGCGAGCGGCGCGCGCCCCGGAGCCGGCCCCGGCCGGGCGCCGTCGGGCCGGGCCGGGCGGTGCCGTCGGGTCGGGGCCGGGCCGGGTGCTCGCCGAGGGGGGCTCAGCTCACCGATCGCTTGACGAGGTCGGCGATCCGCGCCTCCACCTCGGGCGTCACCTCGGTCAGGGCGAAGGCCGCCGGCCACATGGGGCCCTCGTCGAGCTGCGCCAGGTCGCTGAACCCGAGCGTCGCGTAGCGCGCCTTGAACTTCTCGGCGCTCTGGAAGAAACAGACCACCTTGCCGTCCAGCGCGTAGGCGGGCATCCCGTACCAGAGCTTCGGTGCGAGGGTCGGGGCGTTGGCGGCGACGACGGCGTGGACGCGTTCGGCCATGATCCGGTCCGAGTCCCGCATCTCGGCGATCTTCGCGAGCACGTCCCGCTCGGCCTCCGCCGCCTTGTCGGCGCGGGAGCCGCGGCGCGCGGCCGTCTTCATCTCCTTGGCGTGGTCCTTCATCGCGGCCCGCTCCTCGGCCGTGAATCCCTCGTACGCGCCGCTGTCGGTGCTGCCCATGGCCGGGCTCCCCCTTGAAGAGTGGAACGGATCTTCGAACCGGCTCTCCGGTACGGGATCTTGAGAGGGGACCATATCCTGACGTACCGACAGTGCCGCTGCGCCGCCGCGCCGGTGGTCCGGCCGGCGAGTCTCAGACCGCGATCACCGACAGTGTCCGGTCGAAGTAGTTGGTGACGTAGAGCCTCGACCCGTCCGGACTGGTCGCAGCGCCGCGCGGGCCGCCCGGGACGGGGATCGTGCCGGTGACCGTGTGGGTGGTGGTGTCGACCACCGAGACGGTGTCGAACGGGAAGTGGGCCACGAAGAGCCGCCCGCCGTCCGGACTGACCGCCAGCCCGTACGGTCCCCGCCGGACCGGGACGGTCGCCACGACGTCGGCGGGCACCGTCTCCTCCAGCGTCGGGATGCCGGTGGCGTCGATCACGGTGACCGAGTCCCGGAAGTAGTTGCTGGCGTAGAGGAGGCGGCCGTCCGGGCTCACGGCCAGGGCGACCGGGAAGTCCACACCGGTGAGGATCCCGCGGGTCTTGGTGAGGGTGTCGGAGACCAGGACCTGGTCGTCGATGGCGTTGGCGATCAGCAGTCGCGATCCGTCGGCGGTGATCGCCAGGCCGTACGGGCGGGTGCCGAAGCCGGTGGAGACGGCCTGGTCGCCGGTGGCGGCCTCGAACACGTGGATGAAGGTCGAGCTGTTCTCGGCGACGAACACGCGCGCGCCGTCGGCCGCGACGGCCACGCCGTAGGGGCCGACGGCGGCGGGGAAGGTCGTGGCCACGGTGTTCGCCGGAGTGTCGACGGCGGTCACCGTCCCGTCCAGGAAGCTGGTGACGTAGACGCGGCGACCGTCCCGGCTCGCCGCCACACTGTGCGGGGTCTGGCCCACGGGGATCGTCTCGATGGCCTGGTGATCGCCGTGAGCCCCGGTTGTGGGGGTGGTGAAGACTGACATGCGCTGCTACTCCTCCTCCGTCGTCGGGCCGGACGTCGGGCCCGCTGCCGATCACGTCGTCGGGTGCGGCGCCGGGCCCACAGGCCCGCGGATCCGGTCTGTCGCGCGCGCCCGGGCGGAGCGCCCGCCCGCCGGGAGCCGTCACCGGCGCGAGTCCGGCCGTCCCGGGCGGAGTGCGCACAGCGGGAACCCTCCCCCGACACACCCGGAGGCGGTCGCCGCGTGGCCGCCACGGAGAGGGCCACCGCGTGGCCGGTCGAGTGGTCGTCGCCCTTCGATCGTACGCCCACCGACGTCCGCTGCCCACCGCGTCGGCGGCCCAACGGACGGGCGGAGCGCGGCACTTCCCCCTTCGATCGGGCCGGATCAGGCTGCGACCACCCTGCTGCCGCCGAGCCGGGCGTACACCTCCGGCCGGTGGGCCCGCCTCCTCGGTGCGAGGCCGACGCCGATCAGGAGGGCCATCGGGCCGATCGACACCAGGGGCCGGTTCACCTCGGGTGAGGTGAGCCGGCAGGCGAGCCGCGCGGCCGGCCGGCTGGTGACGATCAGGACCCGCTGCGCGTCCGTAGCCCGGCCGCCGACGTCATCCGTCATGGCGGTGGAGAACACCCCGGCCGGGTCGTCGGTGGCGGCGGCCACCACTAAGGAGTCGCCGAACGCCCCGCCCCTGGTCGGCACGGCGAGGGCGAGCACCAGCAGGGAGCGGACGATCCCGGCCCGAGGTCTGCCGAGTGGAAGCCCGGCAGCCGGACCACCGCGCCGCCGAGCAGTGCCCGGCGGTGGTGGTGCCGGTGGCGGTGGGCGTGGCCGTCGCCCCCCAGGGCAGTAGGGCGCCGCCGGCCAGGTCGACAGTCTCGGTCCGTCCGTCGCGCCCGCGCCGGACGACCACGTCGCCGGCCGGGCGGAGATTGTCGCCCTGGTGCGCGCCGACCTCGTCCGCACCATCGGCGAGCAGTGCGTCCGGCACCGGCCGTGGGAGGACGCGCTGCGCACCCCTGCGCGCGCCTGCCGTGACACCTTCGCCGAGCACCCCGGGATCATCCGTCTGCCGGCCGCGGCCCCGTCCGCCGAACCGTTCACGCACGAGCTGTACGAGCGCGCCGTCCCGACGCCGAGGGCCCCTGCCGTTCGATTTCTGACCAGGCGTGATGTCCTGCTAGTGTTCAACCCGTCGAGAGGAAACGATCTTCGCGAAGCGAAGAGCGGCCTCCCGAGCAGGCGTCAGTGGTGCTACCGGAGCACGTCCTACTTTCAGTAGGGAGAGTCCGTTCAACCCGGGCCTGGCGCTCCATCCGAAGCGGTCGTCCCCTCTCCGAGGGGGCGGCCGCTTCGTCGTTGTGCGGATCGGTCCTATCGCACGGCCCGGCCGAAACCCGTCGGCGGCGGTGACAACCCGCCAAGGTCGCGCTCCAGGTGGATCGGCGGCCCTTCGCGAGCGCACTCTCCCGGTCTGCGACTTTGCGGTGACCTGCGGGCTGACGGTCCGTCAAAGGTTGGCCGAAAGTCGGCCCCAATGGTGTGAATATGCCATTGGAATGTTCGTCGTACAGATTCCGGCAGTAGCCTTCCGTGTCGAACCCGCCACTGGTCGTGGCGGTCCGGCCGGTGCCGCGCGGCCCGGAGGTGCGTGCGCCCGGCTGCCCGGAACCCTCCCCGACACCCTCCGGCCTGCGAAGCCACCTCGGCGGGGCCGTCCCGGACCCCTCCCCGAAGCCTCCCCGAACCCTCCGAAGGAGCCCGAGTGCCGGGTATCGACGAATGCCTGACCGAGGCGATGGCGATCGCAGGAGCCCGCGCCGCCAGTCTCGTCGACTGGAGCAGCGGCCTCGCACTGGGCAGCGTCGGCGTCAGCCCCACCGGCGACCATGATACGTCGGCTGCGGAGGCAACCGACCTGGTACGAGCGGCTGTTGAGAGCCCGACCTTCACCGGCTCGGAGGACTCGAAGGCGCCGCTCCAGGACATTATCGTGACCGCCGGCCGCAGTTACCACCTGCTGTGCTTCATCGACACCGTCTTCGACAGCCGGTTGGTCCTGCACCTCTGGCTGGACCGCAGCGAGGGCAATCTCGCCGGCGCCCGCTACCGTCTCCAGTCGCTCGCCGAGGAACTGGTGCTCGGATGACGAACTTCCGGACGAGTGACCTGGCTACGGCGGGCGGGACGGTCGTCGGCTTTCGGCCACCCGCCGGGCGGCCGACGGTTCCGGCCGAGGCCGTCGCCCTCGGCTCCGTCCCCGCGGCCCGTACCGCCTCCTCCGGCCCCGGCCCCGCTCCCTCCTCCGGCCCCGCACCGGCGCCCGGTCCCGGCCCTGCCGCGGTGCCCGCTCCCGGCGCCGCACCGGTGTCCGCTCCCGGCGCCGCACCCCTTCCCGTGCACCCCGGCTGGACGCCCGGCGCGGTTGTCGAACGGCTGGCCGCCGAGCACGCCACCGGTGCCCTGCGCGGGCCCGCGGGCACCGTCTACCTCGTCGACGGCCTGGTCACCCACGCCGAGTCCGACCGGACACCCGACCTCGCCACCCTGCTCACCGCCTGCGGCCGGCTCACCCCCGCCACCTGGCAGGAGGAGGTCCGTCGGTCCGGCCCGTATGCCGGGGTCGGCGAGGCCCTGGTCGAACAGGGCCGGCTCACCCGCGGCGAGTTGGAGCTCTGTCACCTCGGCGCCCTCTACGACGCGGCCTGCTTCCTCCTGGACGCCCCGGCCGCCCTCGCCTTCCGGACCTTCGCACCGGGTGTGCGGCACTGGCTCGGCCCCGTGGCGGCCGTGGGCGTCCCCCGGCTCCGCCGGGAGGCCGAACGCCGGCGGATCCTGCTGGACCGCATCTGGCCGTGGCCCCAGCTCGACACCGCGCCGGTCCGTCCGGCCGCACGGCTCCCCGCCGCCCCCGGCCGCCACGCGCGCCGGATCCGCCCGCCGAGCCGCTACCAGCGCGACCTGCTCGACCACGCGGACGGCCGAAGAACCCCGGCGGAGCTGGCGCGGCTGCTCGGCCGCTCGGCGTTCGCCACCACGGTGGACGTCCGCCGGCTGGCCGCCGCAGGACTGCTGCTCGGGCCCGGGGCCGAGTCCGAGCCCGGCTCCGGTGCCGGTGTCGCTGCCGGCTCCGACCCCGGGGTCGGGAGCGGGGCCGGGTCGGGGAGCGGGGACGCCCCGGGGGAACCGTCCGCGTCCGGCGGTCTGCACCGGCGGGTACCCGGTGCGGCGCTGGCCGCGCTGGCCCCGGCCGCCTACGCGGCGTCCGTCGCTGCCGCCTCCGCCGCCTCCGCCCGACCTTCGACCCCGGCAGCCCACCCGCTGACCGCCCCCGATCCGGACATCGCGTTGCTGATCCGGGTCAGAACCCTTCTGGAGGCCCGACTTTGAACCACTCTCCGCCCGCGACCCCGCCCTCACGGCCATGAGGCGGGCGCTCAAGCAGCGTGTCGGAAGGAGACAACTGATCGCCTTGGAGACCGAACTGCTCGCCGAACTCCGCGCCCTCAGGCATCGGGTACCACACCTCGCGGGCGGTCTGGTGGCCGGTGTCGACGGCCAGCTCGTCGCGCACGACACCCACGGGACCGAGCCGTCGAGCCTGGCGGCGATGACCGCCGCCTCGCTCGGCCTGGCCCAGCGGCTCGCCGACAGCACCGGCCAGGGCGACTTCCGGGAGTCACTCGTCCGGGGCGAGCACGGCTACGTCGCCACGTACGCGGCCGGCGGAAGCTGCGTCCTCACGCTCCTCGCCCACCCGGACGCGAACGTGGGCCGGTTGCACCTGGAGGCCCGCCGTTCCGCCCAGCGCATCGCCGCGCTCCTCGACGACACCCTCGCGCCCAAGGAGGTGCGGGAGTCCAGGGAAGCGGCCTTCTGACCGGCGGCACGCAGCACCGGACACCCGACGACCCGACCACCTTCTCGACCTGCTCCTCCCTCACGACCGCTCCACCTTCTCGACCTGCTCCACCCTCTTGACCTGTCCGACCTGAAACCCCACCACCGAACCGGAGAACCGACATGACGGACGCCGCAGGCGCGCTCAAGCAGGCCCTCACCGTGATCGAAGGCGCCATCGGCGCCGCCCTCGTCGACTACAACAGCGGGATGGCCCTGGCCACCCTCGACGGAGCCGGTGGCATCGACCTCAACGTCGCGGCCGCAGGGAACACGGACGTGGTCCGGGCGAAGATGCGCACCATGGACATGCTGGGCCTGAAGGACGGGATCGAGGACATCCTCATCACGCTCAGCAGCCAGTACCACCTGATCCGCCCGCTCACCGGCCGCAGCGGCAACGGGCTCTTCCTCTACCTGGCCCTGGACAAGGGCCGGGCCAACCTGGCGATGGCCCGCCACCAGCTGACGAAGATCGAGGCGGACCTGGAGGTCTGACCGGCCTCCGACCGCTCAGGCCTCTGTACGGGCGACGGACCCCGCGACGCGCGGCGCGGGGTCCGGGCCGGGTGTCGGTGCCGTCTGCAAGGCTGAGGTTCGTTCAGCAGAACGGCCGTCGAGACGGACGTCGTGACGAGAAAGGCCCGTGCAATGTCGACCAAGATCTTCGTCAACCTCCCCGTGAAGGACCTCGCCAGGTCCATCGAGTTCTTCACGTCGATGGACTACGCCTTCAACCCGAAGTTCACCGACGAGAAGGCCGGTTGTCTGGTCATCAGCGACTCCATCTTCGCGATGCTGCTGACCGAGCCGTTCTTCAAGTCCTTCTCCGAGAAGGAGATCCCGGACACCTCCGCGACCGCCCAGACGATCCTGGCGCTCGGTGTCGACAGCCGCGCCGAGGTCGACGCGCTGGTGGACAAGGCGGTCGCCGCGGGAGCCGTGGAGCCGCGTGAGGCCACCGAACAGGGTGGGTTCATGTACGGGCGCACCTTCGCCGACCTCGACGGGCACCTCTGGGAGGTGATCTGGATGGACCCGGCCATCGCCCAGGACTGACGGGTCGACCGTTCACCCCGGACGGCCGTTCCGGGCCGAGGGCCACTCCGGGAAGGCCGCCCGGTCGGCTGCCTCGGGACAGCAGGTGCCGGGCGTGCTCGGGCCTGCCCGGGCGGGCTCAGCCGGTCCTGCCGTCCTCCGACCACGCGACCTCGCCGCCGGGCAGACCGGTGCAGACCGCGCCCTCGGGCGTGAACACGCGCCAGGGCGCGAGCAGGGCGTGCGGCGGGACGGACAGCGTGCCGACCCCGTCGAAGACCAGCTCCAGCCCTCCGGCCATGGTCACGCGGGCCCCGTCGACGGTCCGGCCCACCAGGCCGAGCAGCGCGCCGGTGGGATGGACGGTGAGTTCCGGGTAGAAGTGCTCCACCTCCGACGGCGCGGAGAAGCGGAACTCGTGCGCCACCCGGACGGTCACCGGACCGTCGAGGGTGAGGTCGAGCCGTCCGCCGCCGCTGACCGACGCCACCCGGCGGCCGGCCAGGGCGTCCTCGATCGTCTGCCGTGCTCCGATCCCGTTCTGCATGCGACCAGTGTGGACCGGCGGGCCGCCACCTGTCTCGCCGCTCGTCCCGTCGGTCGGCCGGGCCGCCACCCGGCCCGTCACCCCGGTGCGCCGGCCGTCCGGCCGCTTCCGCGTGCCCCGGCGCTCAGTGCGCCGGTCGGCCGCCGACCAGCTCGGCCGGTCCGCCCGGCCGCCCGCGGGCGGCCAGCGCGGCCGAGGTCCTGGCCCACGACGAGGCCGACAGCAGCGCCCGCGCCTCGGCCGGATCGCAGAGCCGCCACTCGACCAGCTCGTCCTCGGCCAGGGCGATCGAGGCCAGCCGCTCCTCGGTCACCGTGCCACCGTCGAAGACGTACACCAGCACGGCGGTGTCCCGGGTGCTCGCCGGGTCCGCGTCCCGGCCGGGGAGCCAGTCCACGGCCAGCAGCCGGCCCGGCTCGCACGCCCACCCCAGCTCCTCGCGGACCTCCCGGCGGGCCGCGGCGCGCGGCAGTTCCCGGTCCGCCTCGACGCCGCCGCCCGGCAGCACCCAGTACGGCACCTTGCCTTTCGGGCCGTCCCACGGCCGCAGCCGCACCAGCAGGACCCGGCCCGCCCGGTCCGTGAACACCGTCCGCGCCTTGGCCCGGATCCGTGGCCGGGTGGCGATGTAGGCCTCCCGGTCCAGCGGGGGCGCGACGAGCCCGGGGGCCCTCGCCGCGACGCCCGGCGATTCCGCTCCCTCCAGCCGCAGTCCTGCCAGTCCCGTGTACGCGGGCGGCGGTCCCGCCGCCAGGTGGTCGAGGGTGTGCCCGGCCGGAAGGCTGTCCTCCAGCTCCAGCGGCGCGGCCGAGCGCGGCGCCCGCAGGCACGCCGTCACCCGCCGGGAGAGCCGGGGTGGCAGCGCGTGGCCCGCCTCCTCGGGGGTCAGCCACGCCCAGCCGCCGACCTCGGCCCGGTCCGGCCTGATCGCCGCCGCCTGTTCCGGCGTCAGCGGGTCGGCCCAGTAGAGGTGGGCGGCGATCGGCGGACGGGAGTGGTCGAGCGTCCAGTCGAGGCAGGCCAGCGGCCCGAGGCGGGGCGTGAACCCCAGCTCCTCCGCGATCTCCCGGGCTGCCGTGTCGCGCGGCGAACGGTCCTGCGGCTCCCAGCCCCCGCCGGGTACGGCCACCGGGTGCTCCCGGTCGTACGGCAGCCGGACCACCAGCACCCGCCCCCGCCGGTCGGGGAACAACACCCCGGCCGCCGCCAACAACTCGCGCCCCGCATGCCCCGTACGCTCCGTCAACGTTCCGCTCCCTCCGCCGTCCTCCCTACCCTGACACCCCGACCGCCCCCGACGGTTCCCCGGGTCCGGAGGAGCGGCCGGAGCCGGTCCGTCGACGACCGGCCGGGCAGCTGGCCGATCCGGGTTGCTCGGCTAGTCCCAGTCGTCCGCCCCGCCCAGCAGCTCGATCAGGGTCAGGCCCGGGTCGTCGGCCTCGGCGGACCAGCGGTCGTACGCGGTCTCCCAGAGCGGGGCCAGCTGCAGCATCCACGGGAGCCGGTAGCGGTGGACGAAGGGGGCCCGGTCCGGGTGGTGCACGATGATGCGCCTGCTCAGCAGGCTGCTCCGGTGCCGGACGCCGGTGCGGGCGTCGAGCAGGGTGGACCTGTCACCGATCTGCAGCAGGTGCCGGCCGTCGACCTCGCGGAGCGAGGCGGGCTGCCGGCCGAGTCGGCCGGACCAGCGAAGCTTCCCGGGACCGGTGGAATCCACACCTGACAACGGGTCACCCCATTCGCGGAGGCGGGCGTGACCTCGGTCGGCCGCGTCCTGGTGCACCACATGGTGGCCCGGCCCCGACCGCAGCACAAGATCAATTGCCGGACGGGAGGCGGCCCCCGCCGTCCTGTTCGGAGCCGGCCGCCCGCCCGAGGGAGGTGACGGGCGGGAGGGAGGTGAGGGCGGCGGTCGTGGCGCGGGTCATCAGCTCGTCCTGACGGCAGGTGGTGCCCCGGAGGCGGGCGGAGCCCTCGACGGCGGCCAGCGCCAGCAGGCCCGGGAGCAGGTCCGTGCTGCGGTCCACGACCCAGCGGGTGCCCCGGGTGGCCATCCACCAGAGGTCGGCCAGCGTGCCCGGCGGCGGTTCGACCGGCTCCGGGACGGGGGCCGGACCGAGCGGGCGCCCGGCGTCCGCGAGCAGGCCGTGGAAGCCCCGGGCGATCAGGTGGTGGCCCTCGGCACTCGGGTGCAGCCGGTCGACGCTGAGCAACTGCCGCTCGGCGCTCCAGGGCAGGTCGGCGATGTGCAGGTGGACGCTCCCGTGGCGGACGGAGAGGGCGTGCACCACCGCGTTCACCGCCCGCATCCGCCGGGCCAGCGGCCGGGCGAGCGGAGGCGGCAGCCGCAGCAGCGTGCCCGGGTCGGGCAGGCAGGCGGTGAGCACCTGCGCGCCGCCGTCCGTGAGCCGGCCGAGGACGGCGTCGAGCGCCCGCGCGGTCCGTGCGACGTCGAAGCCGGACCGCAGGGTGTCGTTGCCGCCGGCGACCACGGCCGCCAGCTGCGGACGCAGCGCCAGGGCCGTCGGCAGCTGCTCGGCCGTCAGGTCGGTGGTGAGTGCGCCGCTCCGTGCGAGGTTGGTGAACTCGACACCCGTGTGCGGCGGGGCCAGTGACCGGGCGAGCAGCGCCGCCCAGCCGCGCCATCCGTCGGCGATCGGGTCGCCGATCCCTTCGGTGAGTGAATCCCCGAGTGCCACGAACCGGACCGGTTCGCCGGTCCGTCGTGCACTCGCCCGTGTCGCCCCGTGAGCGGCACCCGGAACGGTGCCGTCTCCCTCGTCCACCGCCGCGATCGTGTTCATCGCACCTCCCACACCTTCCCGGGCCCTCCGGCCCGGCCGTTCCGTCCTGCGCATGCGCATGCGCGTTCGCCGGAGCGGGAGGACGGGGGCCGCCCTCCTGCTCCGCGCCGGTCCTGCGGCTCCCTGCCTGCGGCCCGTGGGCTTCCGCTATCCCGCGTCGTGGGTCCCCGGTGCGCCGGATGCGCCGGATGCATGTGGTGCGCCCGGTGTGCCGGATGCACCGTGAGCGGCCAGGAAGGCGGCCACGGCGGCGGGCCAGCCGTACCGCTCGGCCTGGGCGCGGGCGGCGGCGCGCCGGGCCGCTTCGGGGCGCGCGAGGAGGTCGTGCACTCCGTCGGCGTACCCGGCGCCCGTGGGTTCGGCGGCCACCCCGGCCGGGCCGACCAGCTCCGGCAGGGCGGAGCAGCGGTTGACGACCACCGGCGTGCCGCAGGCCAGCGCCTCCATCGCCGCCAGCCCGAAGGTCTCCACCGGCCCGGGGGCGATGACCACGTCCGCACAGCCGAGCAGGCGGGCGACCGCGTCGCGCCCGGCGAGGTGCCCGAGGAAGTGCACGGGCAGCCGGTCACGGGCGGCCCGGGCGGCCAGCCGCGACCTGAGCGGTCCGGCGCCGGCCACCGCGAGGACGGCGGGCAGGCCACGCGCGCGCAGCTCGGCGAGGGCGTCGAGCGCGTGCTCGGGACGCTTCTCGGGGGAGAGCCGCGAACAGAGCACCAGCAGCACCTCGCCAGGTGTCGCGTACCGGGCCCGTTCCTCGGCCCGTTCGTCGGCGCCCGGCGGGCACAGGGCGGCGAGGTCCACGCCGAGCGGCGCGCGGGCCACGTTCCGGACGCCGAGGCGGCGGAACTCGGCGGCGGCCCAGTCCGTCGTGCAGATCACCGTGTCGTACGACCCGGCGGTGCGGCCGTTGAGCCGGTCGGCCGCCGCGCCGGCGACCGGGCCGGGCAGGCCCCAGGTGCGCAGCAGTCCGGCGGCACTCTCGTGCGAGACCATCGCCGATCGGACGCCGTGCCGTCGCGCCCAGGAGCCCGTCCAGCGCAGGGTGGTCCGGTCGGAGACCTCCAGCCGGTCGGGTGCGAGCCGTTCCAGTTCGGTGGCGACCGCGCGCCGGTCGGTGAGCAGGCGGTAGCCGCCGCTGCCGGGCAGGACCCGCCCGGGGAGGGTGACGACCAGTCCCTGTTCGCCCTCCTCCGTGGCTCGCCGCTCGCCGGGGACGACCAGCACCGGTGCGTGCCCGGCGGCCCGGTAGCCCGCGCCGAGGTGGCGCAGTGCGGTCCGCAGCCCGCCGGAGACGGGGGTGACGAAGTTCGCCACCCGGACGATGCGCAGCGGTCCGGCGGTCATGCCGTCAGCTCCTCCGTGACCGGAGTGCCGGCCGCGTCCCGGGTGGCGTGCGCGCGGGTTCCCGCGGCGCTCCCGGCGGCGTCGGCGGTCTCCTGGACGGCGTGCAGGCCGTTCCGGCCGGTGGTGTCCGCCCGGGGTGCAGCGGCCTGCACGCTCCCCGGCACCGGCACCGGCACCGGAACCGGCACGGCTACCGGTAGGGGCACGGCTGCGGGCACCGGCACCGGCACGGCTACCGGCTCCGGCGTGGATGCCGTCGCCGCCGTCGCCCCGTGGTGCTCCGCCAGCACCTCCGCGTAGTGCCGCAGCAGCATGTCCCCGACCGCCTCCCAGGTGCGGGCGGTCACCTCGGCCCGCCCCGCCCGGCCGTACGCGGCCCGTAGCTCGGCGTCCTCGGCGAGGGCGGTCACCGCCCGGGCGACCGCCGCGCCGTCCCGGGGCGGGACGAGCAGGCCGGTGCGGTGGTGCGCGACGAGGTCCAGCGGTCCACCGGCGGCCGGGCCGACCACCGGGACCCCGCTGGCCATCGCTTCCTGGATGGTCTGGCAGAAGGTCTCCAGCGGCCCGGTGTGCACGAACACGTCCAGCGTGGCGAAGCAGCGGGCCAGCTCCTCCCCGGTGCGCCGGCCGAGGAACACCGCACCGGGCATGGCGGCCTTCAGCCCCGGCGCGGACGGTCCGTCGCCGATGATCACGACCCGTACCCCCGGCAGGGCCGAGGTCCGGGCCAGCAGGTCGACCCGCTTCTCCGGCGCGAGCCGCCCGACGTACCCGACCAGGACCTCGCCGCCGGGGGCGAGCGCCCGGTGCAGGGCCTCGTCGCGGTGGCGCGGGTGGAAGCGGGCCGAGTCGACGCCGCGCGGCCAGAGCTGGACCCGGGCGACGCCGTGCGCGGTGAGGTCCTGCGCGGCGGGGGTGGACGGCGCGAGCGTCCGGGAGGCGAGGCCGTGGACGGAGCGGATCCGGTGCCAGGCGGCGGCCTCGCCGAGTCCGCGCCCGGCCCGGTAGGCGTGCGCGTACCCGGCCAGGTCGGTCTGGTAGACGGCGACGACCGGCAGGCCGAGCCGGGTGGCGACCTGTGCGCCGCGCGCGCCGAGCACGAACGGGCTGGCCAGGTGCACCAGGTCCGGCCGGTGACCCCGGATCGCGGCGGCCAGCCGGCGGCTGGGCAGTGCGATCCGGACCTGGGGGTAGCCGGGAAGGGGGACGGACGGGACCCGCACCACGGGGAGGTCGGCCATGGCCGGACCGGCACCGAAGGTGTGTGACGGGCTCTGCGCGCCGCGTGCGGGCGCCGGAGTGACGACGAGCGGCTGGTGGCCCCGGCGGAGCAGGTGCTCGGCGGTCCGCAGCACGCTGTGGGCGACGCCGTTGACCTCGGGGGGAAAGGATTCGGTGACGATGACGACACGCATGCCTGAGTTCTGTCCGGGTCCGGCGTGCACGTGGCCAAAGGGATCTGTCGTACAAACGAACGCGGGTCGGCGATTTGTCCCGCCGACCCGCGTCCCCGCCCGCCGAGGGGCCTACCGGGGCGCTCAGGCCGGCCGGGCGGCCGCCTCCTTCAGCTCCGCGTAGGGAGCGAGCTTCCGGAGGGACTCGATGCTCTTGATGCAGTCGTCCCGGTTCTCCTGCGGGTCGCCCGTCACCACGACGGTGCCGTTGCTCGCCTTGAGCCGGAACCGGTGCATGCCGCTCTCGTCCGTGTACAGCTCGAACTTTCCTGCCATGGCAGTGCTCACCTCTCGTCTGGAAGCCCCCTCGAACCGCACCGTAGGCTCAAAAGCCTTCTGCTGCTTGCCAGATGATGCATTCGGGTTTCCGCCGAACGGGTCACGGGCGGCCCCTGTCGACCGGCGCGCCGATCCGGCGGCACGGTGGCGGCGGAGTGCCTCGTACCGGCCGGCGACGGTCGCGGCGGCCTCGTGAACGCGGGGCCGGCGGGAGCGGGGCGGGGGCGGCCGGGGTCAGGCGGCCGGGGGCGGGGGAGCGGGGTTGTCCGGGGTGGTGTCGTTGACGAGGATGCGGTCGATGCGTTCGGCGCTGTCGGCGGAGATCGGGCGGAGGTCGTTGACCTCCTGGACGGCCATCTCCGGAGCCTTGGTGCGCAGGGCGTTGAGGAGGCGGCCGACGGTCACGCGGTCGCCGGCGGCGACGGCCGCCTCGACCTCCGCGAGGAGGCCGTCGACCTCGGCCCAGGCGCGGAGCTGCCAGAGGCGTACGAGGTCGAGCAACTCCTCGGCTTCCTCGGCCAGTTCTGGTCCGATGCGGGTGGCGAGCGGGGTGGGAGGGTTGGCCGTCATGGGCCGAGAGTAGAGGAACCGGGCGGCCGTGACGACCGGCCGCGTCGGCGCAGGAGTTCGGCGGCCGTGGCGCAGAGCGCGGCGCCGAGGGCGACGGCGAGGCTGCGGCCCGGGCTGACGGCGGCGTGCAGGAGGGCGCCGCCGAGGCCCTCGGCGCACCAGGCGAGGGTGCCGGCCGTGACGGCGAGTGCCACGACGGAGTAGCGGGTCCGCCGGGGGACTCCCGGTGGGGTGGTGAGGGAGAGCCGGAGGGCGAGGGCGGCCAGCAGGGCGATGACGGCGGGCTTGAGGCGGCCCGGCAGCGGGACGGCGTACTGGAGCGACTGGACGGCGGCGAGGAGCATGAGGAGGGAGCCGACGATCGCGGTGTTCCGCCGGGTGACCTGCTCGAACCGGCGGGACTCCCGCTCGGACCGCAGCCGGAGCTGTTCGGCCACGGCGGTCTCGGCGGCGGCGACGATCAGTTGGGTGCGCTCCTCCACGGAGGCGAGCCAGGCGGCGCCGTCCTGGGCGCGGTGGGCGAGGCGGGCGGCGGTCGCGAGGTCGGCCCCGAAGCCGTAGTCGGTGGTGTCCTGCCCCGGTGTGTGCCGGGCGCCGAGGGCTACCCGGAGGTTGTGGGCGACGATCTCGGCGTCGCGGGCGTCCTGGGCGAGCCTGGTCCGCAGTGTGACCAGGCTGAGCAGCTCGGTCCGGGTGCGGACGAGCAGGCGGCGGCCGTGCGGGACGAGGTCGTCGGTGGACGGCCCGTCGAGCAGGGCGTGCAGGGCGGCGATGGCGCGTTCGAGGTCGGCGGCGACGGTGTCGGCCCGGGTTTGCCGGGTGTCGAGCGCGGTGGTGAGGCGGCGGAGACCGGCCGCGTGCAGGAGGTACCGGGCGAGCGGGGTGAGTGCGGCCGTGCCGTCGCTCCAGGTCCAGCCGTCGAGTTCGGCCTCCTGGCCCGGGGCGCAGAGGACGGCGAGCACGCGTGGCGCGGAGACGGTACCGCGGGGCGGGGGTTCGAACACCGGCAGCGGGCCGGGGGCGACGGCGAGGGCCGTCGGCGGGGTGCCGGGCAGGGCGGCGAGGACGGCGTCGTGGAGGGCGCCTGCGGCGGCCGCTGCGGACGGCGAAGGGGTGGTGGCCGGCGGAGGCGCGGTCGGCGGGCCGGCGAGGGGGGTGACGGCGGTGAGGACGACGGCCTGCCCGAGTTCGGCGGGGTGGTCGCCCGGGACGGCCCGGCGCCACTGCTCGTACAGCGCCGTCCAGTCGCCGTGGGGCGGGGAGAGGGTGACGGCCAGGCAGAGCCGGTCGCGGTAGCGGCGGAGCAGCATCTGATGCAGGCCCGGTGTGCCGGGCCGGGCCGGGGCGAGGCACAGCACGCCGTCGGCGGCCGGGAGGTCGGCGGGTGGGACGGCGGGTGGGACGCCCGGTCGGACGGCCGGTGTGCCGGTCGGTCCGGCGGTCAGGGGCCAGTGCCGGACGGCGTCGGCCCACAGCTCGGCCATCCGGGCCAGCCCCGGGGCGTCGGCGGGGGTGAAGACGTACCCGATCAGGCACTGCTGGTCCAGGGCGGCGGAGGGGGTGCCGGGCGGGCCGGACGGCTGTGGTGCGGGGCCGGGGCGGCCGTTCGGCGCGGTGCCCGCATTCGTCATCGGTCCCCCTCGACGCCGCCGGCGGCTCCGCTGCCTGTCTCGCCTTCGACCTCGGCCAGTGCGGCGAACCGTGGGTCCGACGCGGCCAGCGCGCGCAGGTCGGACCGGATGACGGCGGCGGCTTCCGGGGGGAGTGTGCGGAAGGCGTCGGTGAAGGCGGCTGCCCAGGTGTCGGGCGCCCACACGCCGGCCAGGATCCCTCCCATGGCGGCGAAGAGCAGGGCGACGCCGCCGTAGAACTCGTCGTCCGCCGTGTGGTGGGCGATCATGGCGAGCGCGAAGGCCGGCCGGCCGTCCACGGCGCCGAGCAGCGACTCGCGGCTGAGATCGATCAGGCCGCCGGGATCGGCGAGTTCCGCGGCTGCGCGTCGCCGCCACCCCGGGTCGGGGCCGGGGTGTTCCGTACGCTCCAGTGCGATCAGGCACCAGGCGATGACGAGGCCCGGCTCCGCGAGCCAGAAGTTCGGCTCCTCGGGGAGCAGGGTGTCGGCGACTCCGACGAGGAACGGGCCGTCCTCCTCCATGATCGCGAACTGCTCGGCGGGGGGCGCGGTCAGGAACCGCTCGATCCGCGCCCGGACGGCGTCCGCCGCGCTCTCGGCCACGCCGTAGGTGCGGGCCAGCCACCGGAGCCCGCGCAGTACCGGGATCGGCAGCGGGGCGACGCCGGGTGCGAGGGGGCGGGCCATGACGTCCGGCAGGTCGGCGACGACCTCGTCGAGTTCCGGGCCCAGCAGCTCAGGATGTCGGGTGAGGATGTCGTGCTGAGCCTCCAGGGTGGGCTGGAGCAGCCAGACTTCGAGGAGGGAGACCTGGTCGAGGTCGACGGGTTCGGTGATGCCGGGCGGCGGCGGTTCGCCGGAGAGTTCGAGCCAGCGCCGGTCGAACTCCTCCGGGTCGTCGACTCGCAACTGCTGCGCCGCCAGCAGGAGTTCCAGGGTGAGCTGGTCGGTGAGCCCGGGTGCGGCGAAGGCTTCCACGAGGTAGGCGACGCAGGCGGCGGTGTCCCAGCCCTCCTGACGGAACCGGGCCGTGAAGGCGAACGGCGACGGCTGCGCGGCCAGGCGTTCCCAGACGACCGCCGCCTCGGCACCTCGGCCGAGCGCGTCGAGGTCGGCGGCGAGCCGGCCCGCCACGGCGTGGGTGCGCTGGGTGGTGTCGTCGAAGGAGTCGGCCCGGACCAGCCCGAGCAGCAGCTCGAACGCCTGGCCGCGCAGGTCGACGGCCTCTTCCCGCGGGACCCGGCGGGCGCGGGAGTCGAGGGCCGCGGCGAGCTGGTCGGCGTACCGGTCGGGCTCGGCTGCCCGGGCGGTACGGAGACGTTCCAGCGTCTCGGTCTCCAGGCCCTCGGCCCGTTCGGCGTCGCCGGGCCGGGTCTCCTGCCACTCGGCCGCCAGCAGGCGGAGCAGACGGGCCAGGTCCAACCGGGCCTCGCAGAGGTCGGCGACGGCGTCGGGTTCCCGCTCGGCCCAGCTCCGCAGCACCTCGACGGCCTCCTCCGTGCAGGAGACGGCCCGGACCAGCATCGTGTGCCGCCGGGCGGTGTCCTCGGCTCCGTCGCCGCGCGGACGGCCGTCCTCCAGCACCTCGCCGACGTGGCGCAGGGCCTTGACGAAGACGGCCGGGTCCGGGTCGCCCTCGCCGGTGTACCGGCGCCGGGCGGTCTCCAGGACGAGGTCCAGACGGGGCAGGGCGTCCTCCGGCCTCCCCAGGGTCAGACAGACCGCCAGGTAGCTGCCGGCCCCGGTCAGCCAGTCCGAGGTGAAGCGCACCGGATCCGCTCCGACCAGGGTGTCCAGCAGGTCCATGGCCTCGTCGGCGAGTGCCAGGGGGACGAGGTGGAGCCCCTCGGTGCGCGTCGACGCCGCGGTGGAGGTCCCGGAGTGGATGGCGTACCCGCCGGCGAGATTGAACAGCGCGACCGTCAGGATCACCGCCGCGCCCGGCTGGTCCGGGGCGAGCGGGCGCAGCCGTCCGACGGCGCTGGTGGCCACGGTGATCGCCTCGCGGGCGGAGCCGTCGAGGGCGTAGGCCTCGGCGAGGTTGGCCTCGGCCTTGGCCAGCAGGAGGACGTTCGCCCCCCCGTCGCGGTGGGGCACGTCGAGCAGCTCGACCGCCTCCCGCCCGGCCTCGACGGCCCGCCGGGCGTCACCGCGCGCGCACCTGACGCCGGCCAGGACGCCGAGGGTGTCACCCATCGGCCACCGGACGCGTTCCGGCGTCGTGCGGGCCATGGCCCGCCAGCCCGCGACGGCCCGGGTCAGTGCCGTCTCCGCCTCGGCGAACCGGCCGAGCCGGTACAGGACGGTCGCGGCCTGGTTCAGCACGACGGTGGTCTGTGGGTCGGGGGCCTCCACGTCGTCGTCCAGGAGTTCGCCGGCCCCGTGGGGCTCGGGGGCGCCGGTCGGCGTTTCGGAGGTCGCCGGGGGCACGGTCGCCGGGTCGTCCGACGGCCGGCCTCCGAGCCGGGTCAGCTCCAGGACCTCCCGCAGCGCGCTCAGGGCGTTCTCCGGTGTGCCACAGGACTGTTCCACCGCGATCTTGGCGGCGAGGGCGATCAGCCGCAGGTCGGCCGCGGACCGGTGCAGGGTGAGCCGGAGCGCCTTCTCGGCCGGCTCGCGGCCCTGCGGGGGGTCGATGGTCGTCCACAGGTCCGCCTCCTTGGCGAGGACCCGGGCGAGGTCGCTCCCCGCGGCCGACAGTCCGAGTTCGGCCACGACGAACTCGAAGTGGTCGCGGGCCTCCTGGATGAGCGCGAGGTAGGCGGTGGGGGCGCCGCCGCCGATGAGGACACCGGACGCGGCGTTCTCCAGTGTCTCGGCGAGCGCTCCGCGGACTCCCGGGTACGGGTCCGACGCCGCGACGGCCCGCCAGCTGCCGATCGCGAGGTCGTACATCGCCGCGGCGCGGTCCCCGAAGCCGTGGTCGAGCAGTTGCTCCGCCACCGTGCCGGCGGTGACGGCCAGGCTGATCAGGTTCTCGGTGATCTCACCGAGCGCGGCGATCCCGGCCACGCCGTCCTCGCCGGCCCGGGCCGCGTGGTCGCTGAGCCGCAGCCAGAGGTAGCGGGCCTCGATCAGCGACCGACCGTCCGCCATCCGGTCGCGGGCCTCGGCGAACAGCGCGTCGAACACCTCCTGCGCGGCGGTGTCGAAGGGGGCCGCCCGGGTCGGGCTGAACGGCGGGTGCAGCAGGTCGACGACGCTCTGGTGGGCGATGCGGTAGACGGCGGGGCCGACCCCTCCCGCAGGATCGTCCAGGACGTCCTGGGTGACGTGGCGGCCGAGGGCGCCGAGGAGCCAGTCGGCGTCCTCGGTCCGGTAGCGGTCGTCGGGGGCCAGCAGCTCGCGCCGGCGGGCCATCGCGCTCGCCACGCTCAGCCACTCGGCCTCGGGGAAGCCGGCGCCCAGGGCCCAGGTGAGTGCGGTGAGCAGGATCCGGGCGTGGGCGGGCGGGTCGGCGGCGAGAGCCTCGCGGGTGGGGGCGGCGACGTCGGCGAGGTCGCGTCGGACGGCCTCCTCCAGGCTGCCGCTGAGCCGGTCCAGCCAGTCCGGCCGGGCCGCCGTGCGGTCACCGGCGCTGTCCGCGTCGGTCGCGTCGCCCGGCGCGCGGCCGGAGGGGACGGTACCGGTGAGTCGCGCGGCCAGCTGGTCGGTGATGACGCGGGCGAGCAGGAACACGCCCGTACGGTCGGCCGGTACGGAGGCGAGGACGTGGTCGGCGACCCGGTCGGCGTCGGCGACCGACAGCGGGCCGTCCGGTCCTGCCGCGCCGCCCGGCCCGGCGGCCGGGTGTCCGGGCAGTCCGGTGAGCCGGCGCCGGACGTAGCCCCGGACGGCCTCCTCCGCCCCGGCGAGGTACTCCTCGGCCGCCAGGTCCAGGGCGGGCGGGCGCGCGCCGCAGAGGAGGCGCAGCAGATCCTCGCCGGGCCCGTCGTCCCGGGGCAGGTCGCGGGTCGACACGACGACGGTGGCGGTCTCGGCGAGCGGGAGGACGAGCCGCTCGGCGATGTCGAACGCGTCGCGGCGCCAGGTGTCGTTGGCGGTCCGGGTCCGCCTCGTCCGGGCCTCGTCGAGGCCGTCGAAGACGATCACCGGGCAACCGGCACCGCTCCCGTCGTTCCCGTCGTCGCGCGGCCTCCTCGTGGTGCGGGCGGCCTGGACCGCGGCGACCAGGGCCGTGCAGGTGCGGGGCTCCCCGTCGTCGGCGGCGTCGATGATCCCGGCGCCGATCAGCTGGTCGTCCAGCTCGGCGGCGAGGTCCTCGGCCGAACGCCCACGGGCGTGCACGTTGGCGTGCACCGAGCCGGCTCCGGGGTCGGCATGGCCGGGGTCCTGGTCCCCGGCGAGCACCCGGTCCCGTTCCGCGGGGTCGGACAGGCTGACGACGCGTCCGACGATCGCCGACTTCCCCGTGCCGGCGGGGCCGGTGACGACATGCAGCCCGGGCACTCCCGACCGGACCCGGCCGACCACCAGCTCCACCTCCGTCCGCCGTCCGCTGAACAGCAACTGGGCGGGGAGGACGCCGGAGCCGCGCGCCGCCTCCAGCAGGTGCTGGACCACCTGAGGGCCGGTGCCGGGCCGGTACAGGGGATTGGGGAACATCTCGATCCACTCGGTCCGGTCGCGGTGGCGCATGTCGGGCCGTTGCAGGTTGGGGCGGAACACCGGTCGTTGGGCGGAGTACGGCCCCACGTCCTGCGACCAGCCGTCCATCAGCTCGTCGACGACGTCCTGCGCGGACACCATGGGCTGGCCGGCGAGCCAGGGGGCCCGGCCGCGGCGCGCTTCGGCCGGACCCTTCTCCAGGACCCGTCGCAGGTGGTGGGTCATCAGGGCGTCCGCGGCACGCTGTCCGGTGTCGGCGCCGGCGAGCAGCCCGATCCAGAGGAAGTCCCGTGCGCCTTCGGCCTCGTCGACCGCGTTGGCGATCCGGTCGGCGACCTCCTCCAGCCCGGTGACGGCCCCGGCGAAGCAGCAGTTGACCACCAGCAGGAGCTGCCGGGCGCCGGCGGCGGCCGCCCACGCGACCAGACTCCGGGCCTCGACCGCCGGGTCCCACCCGGAGGCGGTGACGGCGGTGTCGGCCGTCGCCAGCAGCAGCCGGTCACCGGCCAGGTCACCGTGGCCGCTCCACAGGACGAACAGGTAGGACGACCGGGCCGGGCCCGGGATCTTGTGCGGCGGCAGCGCCGGGCCGGCGAGCAGCTCGGCGATGTCCCGGGAGGTCGGGTCGGTGCGCAGGGTGGTCGAGAAGGTGTGGCCGGTACGGGCCGCGGGCCCCTGCCACACCTTGCGGAGCGCGGCGGCGAGGCGGGTCACGTCCCGGACCGGCGAGGGCAGGTCCGGCAGTCCCTCCCGGTACGCGGCCACACCGATGCCGACGAAGTGCGTACTGGTGGTGTGCCGCCCCGCGGTCGGTGGGCCGGGCTCGGGGGGCCCGGCTGCCGTGCCGTCGTCCGTCGCCGGGTCCGACTGCGTGTGGTCCATGCTTCCCCCTGGTAGCCGGTCCGCGGTCACGATTCTGGCAGGAGCGGCGCACGCCGGGTCCGGCTGTGGTGGTTTCGTGACACGACGGAAACCCTCCGCGGTCCCGGACCGGCCGGGCCCGCCGGGGGCGCCCGGGGCCGGCCGGGCCGGTGGGCCGCCGGCGGGGGCCGGACGGCCGCGGCGCCGGGCCGAGTGGCGCGTCGGCGTGCGGGCGGGGCAGCCTGGAACCACGGACGGGTGTGCTCCCGGCACCGAGGAGTGGTCATGGGTGACACCGAGGTACTGGTCGTGGGGGCGGGGCCGGTCGGACTGACGGCCGCCGCGGAGCTTCGCCGCCGCGGCGTCGAGTGCCGGATCGTCGACCGTCTGCCCGCCCCGCAGCCGTACGCCAAGGCGGTCGGCATCCAGCCCCGCACCCTGGAGGTCTGGGACGCCATGGGGCTGGTCCGCGAGGTCCTCGACGAAGCCGTGCCGATGCGGGGCCAGTTGATTTTCGTGAACGGCGATCCCGGCCCGCGGATCGACCTCGACCTGCCCGCCGACGTGCCGTACCGCTTCGCCGCGCTCCCGCAGTACACCACGGAGCGGCTGCTCACCGACCACCTCGCCGGCTACGGGACGGCCGTCGAGCGCGGCACCGAACTGCTGGACCTGGAGCAGCGCGACGACCACGTCCGCGTCTCGCTCGCCACGCCGGACGGGCCGCGGGAGGCGGCCGCGCGGTACGTCGTCGGCTGCGACGGCGCGCACAGCCGGGTGCGCCGTGCGGCCGGGATCGCCTTCGAGGGCGACGCCTTCCCCGAGCAGTACATGCTGGGCGACGTCGAGGTCGACTGGGACCTCCCCGACGGCTACGGCGTGCGCGCCACCCACCTGGACGCCGACGGGGTCGCCGACGACCTGCTGGTCTGCATACCGCTGCCGGGCCGACGGCGGTACCGGATGTCGATGCTCGTCCCGCCCGAGCTGGCCTCCGCGCCGTCCGGGGAGGTCGCTCACGGTCTCGAACGCGGCCGCGCACCGGAGTTGCGGCACATCCAGGCCGTGCTCGACCGGTTGTCGCCGCAGCCCACCACGGCCACCGCGCTGCGCTGGTCGTCGGTCTTCCGGATCAGCCACCGGCTGGCCGACCGCTACCGGGAGGGCCGGCTCCTCCTCGCCGGCGACGCGGCCCACATCCACCCGCCCACCGGTGCCCAGGGCATGAACACCGGGGTCCAGGACGCGTACAACCTGGCCTGGAAGCTCGCCCTCGCGGTCCGGGGGATCGCCGCCGACGGACTGCTCGACAGCTACCACGCGGAACGCCACGCGGTGGGCGAGGAGGTCGTCGGACGCACGGTGCGCCACGCCCGGGCGGGCTTCGACGCCGACCCGGACGACCTGACCACCCTGCTGCTCCGGGAGGCCCAACTGCTGGTCGGCTACCGCGGCGGACCGCTGACCCCGCCCGGCGGCGGGGCCGGGGACCCCGGCGGCGGCCACGGCCCCCTCGCCGGTGACCGGGCGCCGGACTGCGGCGGGCTGGAGCGGCCGCTGACCGCCTTCCCGCAGCGCCTGTTCGACCTGCTGCGCAGCCCCCGGCACGCCCTGCTGCTGTACGCCGACGCGGGAACACCGGCGGAACGACTCCACGGGACCGCGGCCGCCGCGCGTTCGGCGGCCCACGGCCTCCTCGACGTCCACGTGGTCCTGGCCGCCGGGGCGGACTCCCGGCCGGACGGTCTGCGACTCCCGTACGTCCGGGACGTCGCCGGGGCGTTCCGGGCGGCCTACGCCCCGGGCGACGGCGCACGCGACGGCGCGGACGCGGGGACGGGCGCGGGAGCGGCCTTCCTGATCCGCCCGGACGGCTACCTGGCCGCGCGCCTGCCCGCCGGTGATCCGGGCGGCCCCGCCGCCGAACTCCGTCGCGCCTTCGCGGCCCCGGGCGCGACGGGAAGCACCGCCTGACGCGTGGGAGCCCGGTGCCGCGGGCGTCCGTCTCCCGTGGCCGCGGCACCGGTGGGGCGCGGGGCTTGATCGCCACCAACTCGCCGATGCCGACACGGACTTCGCCGGATCGAGTGAGTGCCGTCGGGACACGCCGAGGAGCCCGGTGGACCGCTGCCAGGATCGGGGACCGCACCGGCGAGACCCCACCCGTCCGCAGCCGAGCCGCCCGGCTTGGCTGCCGCTCCCGCGCGCCCACCGGCAGCGGGAAGGGGGTCGCCCGTGCCGCACCGGCAGACGACCCAGGGAGCAACGTGACGCAGTCCCACGCGCAACATGACCGGCCCGACCGCGACCGGCCCGAGGACGGTCCGACCGAGGACGGTCCGACCGACGGTGACCTGCCCGAGGACGGCCTGACCGAGGACGGTCTGACCGACCGGCAGGACGGCGGGGAGCCGGAGCACTCCGAGGAGTTCCGCGCCCGCTTCTACGGCGACAACCGGCTCAAGGCCGGCGCGTCGATCTCCACCCTCGCCATGGTGCGGCGTCTGCCGCACCTGGTCCGCAGGGCGCTCTCCCTCGCGTGGCGGGCGGACCGCTCCGCCACCGTGCTGCTGCTCGTCTGCCAGGCCCTGTCCGGTGTGTTCGGCGCCCTCGCCCTCTACTTCACCACCGGCACCCTCGACGCGTTGCTCGTCCCCGGGCCCGTCACCGACCACCTCCGCGACGCCGCCCCCTCCCTCACCGTCCTCACCGCCTCCGTCGCGCTGCGCGCCGTCCTCGCCATCGCCGTCACCAGCCTCTCCGGGCGGGTGTCGCCCCGGATCAACCGCGAGGCCGACCTCGCACTGATCGAGGCCGGCTGCGCCGCCGAGCTCGCCGCCTACGACGAACCCGCCTACGCGGAGAGCTGGGAGGCCGCCGACCGGGGCGCCGCCACCACGCCCGACCTGCTCTCCAACGCCCAGGACGTGATCGCCTCCGCCGTGAGCCTGCTCGCCGCGGCCGGCGTCCTCGCCACCCTCCACCCGTGGCTGGTCCCGTTCCTGTTGCTCGGTTCGGTGCCGACCGGCGTCGCCGCCGTGCGGACCGCCCGCATCCACTACCTCGCCTCCGTCGGCACCAACGAGGAGCGGGCGGCGCTGCGGGTCTACCGCTGGTTCCTCATCGACAAGGGCCGTGCCGACCAGGTCAGGTCGGACCAGGTCACGCCGTTCATGCTCGACAAGTACCGGCAGACCGAGGACCGGATCGCCGTGGCCACCGACCGGGCCGTCCGCCGGGCCACCCGGGTCTCCCTGTACGCGGCGTTCGGCACCGGCGCGGGCGCCGCGCTGGTCTGGGGCACCCTGCTCTACCTGGTCGCCTCCGACCGGATCGGGCTGGCCGCCGCCGGTTCCGCCACCTTCGCGCTGCGCACCGCCGGCGGCGGCATCCAGGGCGTGGTCGGCAACGGTGCCCGCCTCTACCGGATGGGCCTCTACCTGGACGACTACTTCCGTTTCCTCGACGAGGCCGGTGGCCACCGCATCCGGCGGGGCACCGTCGTCCCCGGTGCGCCGGCCACGGTCGCCGTCACCGACCTCAGCTACGCCTACCCCGGCGAGCAGCAGGATCCGGCGCTGCGGGGCGTCAGCCTGACGCTGCGTCGCGACGAGATCGTCGCGGTGATCGGTCAGAACGGCAGCGGGAAGTCCACGCTCCTCAAGCTGATCTCCGGTCTCTACCTCCCGCAGGGCGGCCGGATCACCTGGGACGGCGTGCCGATCGAGGAGCTCGACGCCGACGGCCTGTGGCGCCGGGTGGCGCGCGTCCCGCAGGAGTTCGCCCGCTGGCCGCTGAACGCCACCGAGAACATCCACCTCGGACACGTCGGTGACGCCGAGCGCACCGAGGACCCGGACCGGGCCGGCCGGGCCGACCTGGCCGGCCGTTCCCGGGCGGTCGGCGACACCACCCTGGCGGAGGTCCGGCGGGCCGCCGGGCACACCGGCTTCGACGAGACCGTCGCCCGGCTGCGGTCCGGTTGGCACACCCTGCTCGCCCAGGGCTGGATGGGCGGCGCCGAACTGTCCGGCGGCGGCTGGCAGCGTGCGGCCGTGGCGCGCGCCTTCTACCGCACCACCCTCAACCCCGGTCTGCTGATCCTCGACGAGCCGACCTCCGACCTCGACCCGCGCGCCGAACACCGCATCCTGCACGCCCTGCGCGGCTTCGCACCCGGTCGGATCATCCTTCTGGTGACCCACAACATCGCCAACGCCCGCCTCGCCGACCGCGTCGTCGTCATGGACCAGGGCCTCGTCGTCCAGACCGGGACCTGGGACGAACTCGCCGCCCGGCCCGGCGGGCTCTTCCGTGAACTCCTCGACCTCCAGCGGGACCGGTCCGTCCCGGCCCAGCGCTCCGACGCCCCCTGACCCGCGACGGGGGCCGGCCGGTCACCCCGGCCGGCCCCCGACGCGGTTCGGAACACTGCCCGGCCTCGCAGTCCGGGACGCGGCCGGGACGCGCCCTATCCGAACGCGTCGGCCGGCTCGTGCGGCCTCGTCCGCTGCTTGGCGAGGTTCCGTGCCGTGGCGCGGCGCTCGGCGACGTCGGCGGCGTCGAACAGCTGCGCCGCGTGGTCGATGAGGATCTCGATCCCGTCCAGCCGACCGGTGTTGCCCACGCAGAGCAGGTCCGGCGAAGGTGCCGGCGGCGCGTAGAGGGCGAACACCGCGGTGCACCGGAACAGGGAGTCCATGGCCCAGCAGGCCGGCCCGTCCAGTCCGGACGTCGTGGTCCTGGCCACCGGCCGCACGCCCTCGGCCAGGTCGACCACGGTGAACGCGGCGCTCCTGGCGTCGGACTGGACGAAGTGCCCGGACCAGCGGTGGAGGGGGTGCAGGGGGTGGATCTCGGCCAGCCGGTACAGGGCGTTCTGGTTGACGCCCGCCTCCATCCCCGGCAGCCCGATCGCCCAGCCGTAGGGAAAGGCGTAGTGCTCACCGAACTGGTGCACGAGCTCGTCGCGGGTCGCCTCGATCCTGGCGATGGTGTCGGTGGAGAGCGACTCCCAGCCGAGCTTCTCGTAGTGCTCCTGGTAGAGCCGCGCGTCGCCGGCGTTGTGGACGATGTCGTGCAGGAGGAAGCGTTCGGAGAGGTCGGTGTAGGCGGGGACCCGGCCGAACTCGGCCAGGACCTGCGCGATCACGGACACTTCGTGCAGGCCCCGCCAGCGGGCGAAGGCCGTGTCGACGAATCCGCCGTCGAGGTCGTCGTGCACGTCCCTGGCCAGTTGGACGGCCCGCGCCTGCAACCGGGAGAGCGCCTCGAACCCGGCGTCCTGCCGGGCGGCCGCCTCTGCGGAGCACTTCGCGTGGAGGTCGCCCTGCAGGTCGAGGACCGCCGCGAGGACGAGACGGTAGGCGTCCAACGCCGGTCCCCAGTGCCGCCGGACGGTCCGGCGGAGCCGGCGATCCGCGCGGTCCTCGGCGAGCAGCCTCTCCGGACCGCGGGCGAGGAAGCGGCGGGCGAAGGAGACGGCCTCGTCCTCCTCGGCGGGGTCCGCCGGGGCGGGGCCGGCCGACGAGGTGCCGGCGGTGCGGGTGTTTCCAGGAGCAGTCACGTGAGCGTAGCTCTCTCGGGTGATCGGGCATGGCGGGATCGACGGCGCTTCAGCGACCGTGGTCCCGATGCCGTAGAGGAATCTGATCCGGTTCGGGGCTCTCCGACCGGCTCGACGCGTTGTGCACGACGGCATCCTTTCGCAGATGACGCTGCCGGGTGAACCGTTCCCGGGCGTCCTTTCCGGCGCGGTGCGGCGTGGTGCGGCGTGGTGACGCATCCGGGTGGAGGCCGGGCCGGGTCCGCCGACGGGCGCCCGGCCCGCGGGCACCGCCCCGCTTGCCGCTCCGCTTGCCGTCCGGGTTGCCGCCCCGCTTGCCGTTCGGGGGTGTTGTCGGAGGGGCGGGCTAGGGTGGGAGGTCCGTCGTTCCCGTACGGTCCCGTACCCCCGCCGTCCCCTCCGAGAGGCTCCGTCCGCCGATGTACGCCCTGCACGCACTCTGGCGGGCCGACGGCCGGCTCGCGGTGTGGGTGGAGGACGCGGCGGCGTACCGGGGTGATCGCGGCCCCGTGGAGCGGGGCCGGGGCGGGCATCCGTTCGCGTGCGCGGCGGACGAGGTGGTCCGGCTGCTGGGCGGGGTCGGACCGGGGGTGGGGTGGCTGGCGGAGCAGGCGTCGGAGCGGTGGACCGGACTGCTGCTGCCCTCGCTCGCCGGGCGCCCGGTGCCGTCGCCGGACCTGCCGGTCGGTGCCGCGCCCCGGGGGATCGGGCTGGCCCCCTGGCGGGTGCCGACGCTGCTGTTCGACCCGGCGCAGGCGGCCCAGTTGCTCGGCGCCCTGCACGATCCGCACTGGCCGGGTGCGACCGTCCGGCTCCCGGACGGTACGTCGGCCGAGCTGGCGTACGGCGCGTCGGTGCGCTGGCTGGCGGCCGTCCACGACCTCGCCTGGCGGCTGGTCGGGCGGGGGCGGCTGGTGCCTGCGCCGGCCGAGGAGGCGGGGGAGTGGTACGCGCGCTGGCGACCCGCCCTGGACGCCCCGGCCCGCCGTGAGGCGACGGCGCTGGTCGCCGGGTGCCCGCCGGTCTGCCGGGCGGAGGACCACCGGGCCGGCGGCGCCGCCCCGACCGCGTCCGGGCCCGCCGGACCCACCCCGACCGCCGTGGCCGCTCCGACCACCCCGACCCCGACCCCGACCACGTCAGCCCCGACGGCCGCCGCCCTGCTCGCCGAGGTGCTGGGCACGCTCGTCGACCAGGAGGCCCGCGCCGCCCTGGCGGATCTCGACCCGCCCGCCGAACCGTTCCTCGCCGCGCTCCACTCGCCCGACGGCCGCCTGGGCGGACCGCCGCCCGACGGCCTGCCCGAGCGGCTGGCCGGCTGGCAGTCGGCCCGGCCGGCGGACGCTCCGGTCCGGCTCGGGTTCCGACTCGCCGAACCGCTCGGTCCCGATCCGGACGACCCCGACGGCGGGGCGGTCGCCGACGCCTGGCGGCTCGACCTGATGGTCCAGGCGGTGGAGCGGCCGTCGCTGGTGGTGCCGGCCGCCGCGCTGCGGCCGGGGTATCCGGACCCGGCCTACGAGGCGCTGGCCCGGCTGGTCCCCGACCCGGCCGAGGCGTTCCTCGCCGAGCTGGAGCGGGCCGCCCGGGTCCACCCGCCGTTGCGCGCCGTGCTGACGGGGCCGCTTCCGGCCGGGGCGGACCTCGACCGGGAGGGCGCGCTGCGCTTCCTGCGGGACGGCGCGCCCGCGCTCACCCTCGCCGGGTTCGGCGTGCTGCTCCCGGCCTGGTGGCAGCGGCGGCCCCGGCTCGGCCTGGTGCTCACCGCGGGTGCGCCCGGCGACGGGCCGGGCGCGGTCAAGCGGACGGCCCAGGTCGACCGGGACGCCGTGCTGGCCTTCCAGTGGCAGCTCGCCATCGGCGAACTGGGACTCACCGAGGAGGAGCTGGCCGAGCTCGCGGCCGCCCAGCAGGGTCTGGTCCGGCTGCGCGGTCGCTGGGTGGAGGTCGACGCGGCCCAACTCGCCGCCGCTGTGCGGTTCCTGGCCGAGCGGGGCAGCGGGGTCATGGCGGCGGCCGAGCTGGTGCGGCTGGCCGTGGACGACGGAGCGGTGGTCGACGGCCTGCCGGTGGCGGCCGTCCACGCCACCGGGCCGATCGGCGAGCTGCTGGCCGGGCGGCCGGGCGGGGCCGACCGGGTGCCGGTGCTGCCGGCCGGGTTCACCGGGACGCTCCGTCCGTACCAGCGGCGGGGACTGGCCTGGCTGGACGCGCTGGGCCGGCTGGGCCTCGGCGCCGTGCTGGCCGACGACATGGGTCTCGGCAAGACCGTGCAGACCCTGGCGCTGCTGGCCCTGGAGAAGGAACGCGGCGACACCGGGCCGGTCCTGCTGGTCTGCCCGATGACGATGGTCGGCACCTGGCAGCGGGAGGCCGCCCGGTTCACCCCGGGCCTGCGGGTGCACGTCCACCACGGCGCCGACCGGGCCGAGCCCGGGCCGGCCGCCGACCACGCCGATCTGGTGATCACCACGTACGGGCTGGTCCAGCGGGACACCGCCGAGCTGCGCCGGATCCCGTGGCGGAGGATCGTCGCGGACGAGGCGCAGCACATCAAGAACCGGTCCGCGCGGCAGTCCCGCGCGCTCCGGTCGCTCCGCTCGGGCCCGCGGATCGCGCTGACCGGCACGCCGGTGGAGAACCGGCTGGCCGACCTGCACGCGGTACTGGACTTCGCCAACCCGGGGCTGTTCGGTACCGCGGAGGGGTTCAAGGAGCGGTTCGCGATCCCGGTGGAGCAGGCGGGCAGCGCCGACGCCGCGGCGCGGCTGCGGCGGCTCGCCGGACCGTTCCTGCTGCGCCGCCGCAAGAGCGACCCGTCGATCGTCCAGGACCTGCCCGCCAAGCAGGAGTTCACCGTCCGGTGCGGTCTGACCGCCGAGCAGGCGGGCCTCTACCGGGCGGTGGTCGCCGACCTGCTGGAGCGGTTGGGCGGGCTGCGCGGGGTGGAGCGCAAGGGCGCGGTGCTGGCGGCGATCGGCCGGCTCAAGCAGGTGTGCAACCATCCGGCGCAGCTGCTGCACGACGGGACGGCGCTGGAGGGCCGGTCGGGCAAGGTGGAACGGCTGGTGGAGGTGCTGGAGGAGGCGCTGGCGGAGGGCGACCGGGCGTTGGTCTTCACCCAGTACGCGGAGTTCGGCGGCATGCTCCGGCCCTACCTGCGGCGGCGGTTGGGCGAGGAGGTGCTGTACCTGCACGGCGGGGTGCCGCGCGCGAGCCGGGACGAGCTGGTCGAACGGTTCCAGTCGCCGGGCGGGCCGCGGGTCTTCCTGCTCTCGCTGAAGGCCGGCGGCACCGGGCTCAACCTGACCGCCGCGAACCAGGTGATCCACCTGGACCGGTGGTGGAACCCGGCGGTCGAGGACCAGGCCACCGACCGCGCGCACCGGATCGGGCAGCGTCGGGTGGTGCAGGTCCGGCGGCTGCTCTGCGTCGGTACGGTCGAGGAGCGGATCGACGAACTGATCGCGGCCAAGCGGACGTTGGCCGACGCCGTGGTCGGTGACGGCGAGCAGTGGCTCGCCGAACTGCCCACCGAGCGGCTGCGTGAGCTGCTCACCCTGTCCGCCGACGTGATCGGGGAGTGATCCGCAGCCGTGTCCGAATCCGCACCGGGAGCCGCACCGGGATCCACGTCGGGATCCGCATCGGGGGAGCGTCCGCTTGCCGAGCTCCTCGACACCTTCTGGCAGGGGAGGGTGCCGCCCCCCGTCGACGACGGCCGCGAACCGGTCACCGCGCTGGACGAGTTGGGCCCGACGGGGATCACCGTGCGCGGCCGGCCGCTGGACGCCGCCCTGGCCGTCGCCTACCGGCGGTTCACCGGCGCGGGCTGAGCACGCGCCGGCCGCCCGGCGGGCCGGTACGGCGGGCCGCCGGGCGGGCCCGCCGTAGCGGCGGAGGTCGCTAGCCGGCCGTCACCGGGTAGTGGTCGGAGAGGTCCGTGTAGGTGTAGTTCTTGCCCCAACTGCTCACGGTCCAGGGCGAGCTGTGGAACCGGACCACCGTGTTGCCGTAGGTCGCCGGGCGCGCGTGGTCGGCGCGGTAGAGGACGTAGTCGAGGTCCTCGTTGGGCTCACCGGGGTAGCGGTAGGCGGCGATCGAGTTGTCGGCGGTGTCGAAGGAGTCGGCCCAGCCGGTGCGGGTGTCGGCGGGGGCGACGCCCGCGTTGGCGAGCAGCGAGGGGTACTCGGTGCCGTGCGAGTCGATGTTGAGGTCGCCGGCGAGGACGACCGGCTCGGCGGCCGGGATGTTCTTGGCGTCGACGAAGGACTTCATCGTCTTGAGCTGGGCCGCCCGGACGGCCGCCGGCTCGCCGGCGGAGCAGCCGGTGTCGGTGGACTGGAGGTGGGTGCCGATCACGTGCGTGCGCAGGCCGTTGACGTCGAGCACGGCGTAGACGAAGCCCTTGTTCGACCACCAGTCCGCCCCGCACGCGTCCTTGAACACGTACTGCTCCTTGCGGAGGATGGGCCACTTGCTGAGCAGCGTGACCCCGCCGTCCTCCGGGGTGCTGGAGCTGTAGCTGCCGGAGGTGGCGTCCCAGCCGCTGGTGGAGCGGCCGACGACGGGGGTGTGGTACGGGTACGCGGCCGACGCCTGGGCGACCAGCTGGTCGGAGGCGGCGTTGTCGAAGGCCTCCTGGAGGACGACCACGTCCTGGCCCTGGAAGAAGCCGGCGGCGGGGATGGCCTTGGCCCGGTGGTCCTGGCCCCAGTTGGGGTAGAGGTTCTTGCTCATCAGGAAGACGTTGTACGTCAGCACCTTGAGCGCCGGCACGGTGAGGACCGCCGCGGCCCCGGCGGTGGTGGCGGCCGGGGTGGACCCGGGGGCGGTGGTCGCCGCGCCGGCGCTCGGTGCGGCGGCGAGCGGGGCGAGCAGGGCGGCGGCGGCCGTGCAGGCCGCGGCGAGGCGCGCGCCCGGGCGGCGCGTGGAGGGAATTGGCATGACCGCAGTCAATGCGGGACGGGCCACGCCCGGCAAGACAGTGAACGATAACCATATGAACTCATCGGTAACTCAAAGCTGTCTGGCCAACTCCTCCTTGGGCGGAGGAACTTGCCTGGCCAACTTGCTCGGCCACCACATGTGTCGGTCCAGATCCATCGTCACCGCCGTCACCAGCACCGACCGCACCACCAGCGTGTCCAGCAGCACCCCCAGCGCCACCGCGAACCCGATCTCGGCGAACCCGACGACGGGCAGGGTGCCCAGCACCGCGAAGGTGCTCGCCAGGATCAGTCCGGCCGAGGTGATCACCCCACCGGTCGCCGCGAGCCCGGCCACCGCCCCCGCCCGGGTGCCGCGATGCGCGGACTCCTCCCGCACCCGGGTCATCAGGAAGATGTTGTAGTCGATCCCCAGTGCCACCAGGAAGACGAAGACGAACAGCGGGAACGCGTGGTCCACCCCTTCGAAGTGGAAGACGTGCTCGAAGAAGAACGCGCTGATCCCGAGTGCGGCCGCGTACGACAGCACGACCGTGGCGACCAGCACCAGCGGCGCCGTCAGCGCTCGCAGCAGCAGCGCCAGGATCACCAGCACCACGCCCAGCACGAGCGGGATGATCGCCCGGTTGTCGGCGGTCGCGGCCCGTCCGGCGTCCAGGATCACCGCCGTCGAGCCGCCCACCTTGGCGTCGGCGCCCGGCACGGCGTGGACGGCGTCCCGCACCCGGTCGACGGTCTTCTCGGCGGCGGGGCTGTCCGGCGGGTCGGCCAGCGTGGCCTGGAACAGCGCCTCCCCCTCGTGCGTCCTCGGCATCGAGGCGGACGCCACCCCGGCCGTCGCCAGTGTCGCCGCGCGGACCGCCTCGGCCTCCGCGGCCGTGCTGATGACGGTCAGCGGCGCACCCGTCCCGGCGGGGAAGTGCTGCTCCAGCACCTCCTGGCCGACCACCGAGTCCGGCTTGCCGGTGAAGGTGCCGGCCGTGCTCAGACCGGTGACGTTCAGTGAGACGAGGCCGACGCAGCAGGCCGCCAGCGCCAGCGAGGTGCCGATCCACACCTTGCGCGGACGCTGCCCGATCCACGCCCCCACGTGCGCCCAGCGGCCGGTCCGGGTCGGTTCCGGCGTCCCGAACGCGGGCTTGACCGGCCAGAACACCCAGCGTCCGACGATCACCAGCAGCGCCGGCAGCAGGGTCGTCATCGCGGCCAGCGCCACCACCACGCCGATCGCGCAGACCGGACCGAGGCCGCTGGTGGAGTTCATCTCGGCGATCAGCAGGCAGAGCATCGAGGCGACCACGGTGGCGGAGGACGCCAGGATCGCGGGCCCGGCCCGGTGCAGGGCGAACGCCATCGCCTCGTGCCGGTCCTCGTGACGGCGCAGCTCCTCCCGGTAGCGGGCGGTGAGCAGCAACGCGTAGTCCGTACCGGCGCCGAGCACCAGCACGATCAGGATGCCGGCGCTCTGCGCGTTGACGGTCAGTCCGCTGTGCTCGGCCAGCAGGTAGATCACCGCCTGCGAGACCACCAGCGCCCCGGCCGCCGAGAACAGCGGCAGCACCCAGAGGACCGGGCTGCGGTAGGTGAGCAGCAGCAGGATGATCACCACGCTGACGGTGGCCGCGAGCAGCGTGCTGTCGATGCCGGCGAAGGCTTCGGCCTGGTCCGCACCGATCCCGGCCGGGCCGGTGACGTGTGTGGTCATGCCGAGGCTGTCCGCGGCGGCCGTGTCCCGCAGGCTGTCCACCGCGGGGCGGAGGTCCTGCCAGCCGCCGGTGCCGATGTCGATCGGCACGATGGTCTGCAGGGCCTGACCGTCCGCCGACTCCACCGGCCCGACCACCTGGCCCAGCACGTGCGGGGTCGAGGCGAAGGCCGCCGCGTCCCGGGCCGCCTCGACCTTGTCGGCGGGGGTGATCCCGCCGGGGCGCTCGTAGACCACCACGGCCTGGGCGGTGTCCACCGGCTGGAACGCGCGCTGTTCGGTGAGCACCTGGGTGGACTCGGCGTTGCCGGGCAGCCAGCTGGAGGCCTGGTTGTCCTCGGCGTCCGTGAGCTTGCCCGCCAGCGGGCCCGCCACCACCAGCAGGACCAGCCACAGGGCCAGCACCACCCACTTGCTGCGGCGGCCGCAGGGCAGCGTGGCCAGTCTCCGGGACGGGCTCATCGGAAACTCCCAGCCTGTGAGGCGTCAGTCGTTCCAGCCTCCCACCGCCTCCGCTCCTCGGCAGCCCGGGTTACGCCACGGTCCGTCCGCGGGTCACGTCGGCGAGGCCGCCGCCGCGTAGACGCCGGTGCGGCTGCCGCGGTAGACGACCCCGTCGTGGGCGGCGAGTGACAGGTCGGTGTACTGGGTGCCGAAGGAGGACGGCTCGTCGCGCCACCGGAACCGCCCGGTGGCGAGGTCGAGCGCGTGGAGCCGGTCGTCGTTCAGCGCGACGTAGACCATGCCGTCGGCGACGGTCGTGCTGCTCGTGCCGGCGCCCAGGCCGGGCGGCACCTGCGCGGTCCAGCGGGTCTCCCCGGTGACGGCGTCCAGTGCGGTGACCTGGTCGCTCCGGCTCAGGCAGACCGTGCCGTCGGCGACCGAGGAGGGCGAGAGCAGCCAGTGGCCGAACCGCGCGCGCTGCCAGAGCACCCGGCCGGTCGCCGCGTCCAGCGCGAGGACGGACGGTGCCTGCTGGTCGGCGGTGGTGAGGTGGACGACGCCCTGGTGGACCACGGGCCTGCCGCCCAGCCCGCCGACGGCGCGCTGTTCCCAGCGCCGCTCGCCGCTGCTCGCGTCGACCGCCGTGATCCTCTCCTCGTCCCCGGCGAGGTAGACCGTGTCACCGGCGACGACGGGTGCGAACCCGCCCGCCGTCGTGGTGCTCCAGCGGTGGGCGCCGGTGGCGGTGTCGTAGGCGTGCAGCCGGTCGTCGTAGGTCGCGAAGACGCCGCCGTCCACCGCGGTGCCCCGGACCGAGGCGGACCCCGGACCCTCCGGTGCCTCCGGTGCCTCCGCGGTCCACCGGAGGGTCCCGGACGCGGCGTCCAGGGCCTGTACCTGGGAGTCGGTGGCCACGCAGACGAGTCCGTCACCGGCGGCGACGGGCCAGCCGTACGAGGGGTCGGCGGGCTTGCGGAAACCGATCGCGGTGCTCCAGCGCGCGGCCCCGGTCCGCAGGTCGAGGGCCTCGACCGTCCCGTCGAGGCCCGCGAGGTACAACGAGGACCGGGGGGACGGGGGCAGGGCGATCCGGCCGCCCGTGTGCGTCCGGCTCCACAGCCGGTGGCCGGTGTCGGCGTCGCGGCGCGCCCACCAGCCGGCTCCCCCGCCGACGGCGAGCGCGGCGGCGCCCCCGGCGGCGCTGAGCAGGAGACGCCGGCGGCCGAGCGGCCGGGGCACCGGGTCGATCCGTTGTTCGTTTGCGTTCACACCGAGGACGACCGTCTGCGGCCCCGGGCGGTTCCCCCCGTCGCGCACGGATTTCGCCGGGTATGCGGCACCCGGTGGATCAGACCGCCGGGACGGCCGCCCGGGCCCGCAGCTCCTTCAGGGCGGTGATGTCCAGCGCGTGGCCGGTGCCGTCGCCGCCGTGCTTGCGGTCCGGGGTCTCCACCACCAGCGGGACGCCCGCCGTCGCCGGGTGCTCGAACAGCTCCCGGAACGGCTCCGCGCCGATCCGGCCGGCCCCGATGTTGGCGTGCCGGTCCTTGCGCGCGCCGACCACGTCCTCCGAGTCGTTGGCGTGGATCAGCCGCAGCCGGCCCGGGCCGGCGGCCTCGACCAGGGCGTCCAGCGTCTCCCGGACCCCGCCCGGTACCGCCAGGTCGTGACCGGCGGCGAAGGCGTGGCAGGTGTCCAGGCACACTCCGACCCGGGGGTGGCCGTCCAGCGCGTCCACGTACGCGGCGAGGTCCTCCATCCGCGCGCAGAGCGAACTGCCCTGGCCCGCCGTCGGTTCCAGGAGCAGCCAGGGCGCGTCCTCGCCGAGCGCGTCCAGTTCGTCCAGCAGCGGGCGGACGTCCTCCCTGACCTGCGCCATCGCCTCGTCGCGCCGGGAGCCGCCGCCCGGTGCCGAGCCGACCGCGGAACCGGTGTGCAGCACCACGCCCAGCGCGCCGATCGCGTGCCCGCGCAGCAGCGAGTGGCGCAGCGAGGTGGCCGAGCGTTCCCGGGTCGCCGGATTGTCCGAGCCGAAGTTGATCAGGTACGGCGCGTGCACGTACGCCGGGATCGACTGTTCGGCGCAGGCGGCCCGGAACTCGGCGTCCTGGGCCGGGTTGCCCGGGGGAGTGGCCCAGCCGCGCGGGTTGGCCACGAACACCTGCACCGTCTCCGCGCCCACCCGCCGGGCGTACGCCAGGCCCGTCCCGGCCAGCCCTCGCGCGGCCACCGGCACATGGGCGCCGACCGGGTTGCGGCGGGCGCCGAACGGGGGGACGGCCCCCGCCGCGGGCTCGGCGGGTGCGACGGTCGTGGTGGTGGCGGTGTCCATGGCTCCGAGCATGTCACGCGGGCCGCCGGCGGTCCGATGCCGGGCTGTCGTCGTGCACGGACGGTCCCTCCGGGGACTGCCTCGTTCTTGCTCGATCGAGTGAATCGGAGCCGGGAAGCCGGACAGGCCGGTGCAGGGCCCGCCACTATCCGTGGGAGCAGCGAGAACCGAGGCCCGAGGGAGGCTCCCATGACCGTCACCGAGCCCGCCGAGTTTGCCGAGTCCACCCAGTCCACCGGGGCCACCGGGGCCGCCGGGCCGTTCGAGACGGTCGACCTGCGCGACGCGGAGCTGGTGCGCCGCCCGTTCGAGGTCTTCTCCCGGATCCGCGAACGGGCCCCGCTCGCCCGCGGCACCGTCCCGGGCGTCGACCCGGTCTGGATCGCCACCCGCTACGAGGACGTCCGCACCGTCCTGGGCGACCCGCGCTTCGTCAACGACGTCGCGAACGTGCCCGGTGCCACGCCCGCCCACCGCACCGAGCAGGTCTGGCGGGCCCGCGGCCTGCCCCCGGAGTGCGAGAGGTACCTGCGCGCCGGGGTGTTCGACGCGGACGGCGCCCGGCACCGCCGGCTGCGCGGGCTGGTCCACCCCTCGTTCACCGCCGGCACCGTCGGCCGGTTCCGCCCCCGGATCGAGCGGCTCGCGGAGGAGCACGCCCGTGCCCTGCGCGAGCACGCGGACGCCGACGGCACGGCCGACCTCGTCGCCCGTTTCGCCTACCCGCTGCCGGTCACCGTCATCTGCGAGCTGCTCGGCATCCCCGAGCCGGACCGGCCGCAGTGGCGCACCTGGAGCTCCTACCTCGGCCGGGGCGCCGGGGAGGGACTGGACGAGGCGCTGCGCGCGATGGTCGCCGCCGCCCGGGAGCTGATCGACCGTCGACGGACGGAGCCCGGCGACGACCTCGTCTCGCAGCTGGCCGCCGCCGAGGGTACGGCCCTGGACCCGGTCGAGACGGTCTCGCTGATCCTCAACCTGATCGTGGCCGGCCACGAGACCACCGCCACGCTGATCGGCAACGGGACGGCCGCGCTGCTCGCCCACCCCGAGCAGCTCGCCGGGCTCCGCGCCGATCTCTCCGGGCTGCCCGCCGCCGTCGACGAGCTGATGCGCTGGTGCGGTCCGACGCTCGGTGCGCTGCCCCGCTACGCCACGGAGGACCTCCGGCTGGCGGGCACGCTGATCCGCAAGGGCGAGGCCGTGATGCCGATCCTCGCCGGCGCCAACCACGACCCCCGGGTCTTCGCCGAACCCGAGCGGCTCGACCTCTGCCGGGCCGCCGCGCCGCACCACGAAGTCCACCTAGGATTCGGCCACGGCGCCCACCGCTGCATCGGCGCGGTACTCGCCCACGAGGAGGCGGTGGCCGCGTTCGGCGCCCTGCTGCGGATGTATCCGGAGCTGGCACTCGCCGTCGCCCCCACCGCGGTCGAACGGGGCCCCAACCCGGTCGCCTGGCACCTGGCGGCCCTGCCGGTCCGCCTCGGGACACCCGCCGGCTGACCCTTCGACCGCCGGGTCCGCTCCGGCTCCGCCCCCGCCCCTGCTCCGGCCCCGCCCCCGCCCCCGCTCCACCCCTCACCGGCGTGCCTCCGGCCCCGGGACCGCCGCCCCCTGCCGCCCGCCCCGCTCAGCCCGCTCGCCCCGCGCGCCCGACCGCACCCTGCGGCCGGGCGCGACGCCGTTCCCGGTCCGCTCCGGGCATCCGTCGCCTTCCCGCGGCGGCCCGCCGCCGTTCCGGCCCGCCGCCATTCCGGCCCGCCGCCCGCTCCGGCACGGCCCCGGTCCGACGCTCCGTCAGTCCGGCAGCCCAACCCTGGTGGCGGGGGCACCGGCGCGCACCTAGCGTCGGTTCGGCCGACACCCACCGGCCGTCATCCCCCGCCCACACCGCGTCACCGCGCCGGCGTCCCCCCGCGAGCGCGCCAGAAAGCAGGTCACCACTCATGCCCACGCGACGGGTCCACCACCTCGCCGCGGCCACCGCCGCCGCCACGACAGCCCTGACCACCGTCCTCACCGCCCTCGGTGCCGCCCCGGCCCAGGCCGCCGGGCCGTTGCACCTGGTCCGGCCCGGAGAATCGATTCAGCAGGCCGTCGACGCGGCCCTCCCCGGCGACACCGTCCAGCTGCTCCCCGGCGAGTACCGGGGCAGCGTCCGGATCGCCACCCCCGGTCTCACCCTGCGCGGCGCCGGCCCGGAGAGCGTGATCCTGCCCGCCGTCACCGCCCGGGCAGGAGTCCCCGAGACGGCTGCCGCCTGTGCGACCGCCGGGCACGGCCTCTGCGTGGTCGGCGCCGACGACCGGCCGCTCACGGGCGTCACCGTCGAGGCGCTCGCCGTCACGGGCTTCCGCAAGAACGGGATCAACGCCACCGGCACCGACGGCATGACCGTCCGCGCCACCCACGTCCACGACAACGGCCAGCAGGGCATCAGCCAGGAGAGGTCCACCCGGGGCGTGATCACCGCCAACGAGTCGACCCGCAACGGCCAGTCCGGTGTCTTCCTCGCGAACACCGTGGACAGCGAGGGCGGCGCCCTCTCCGCCGACGGCACGGTGGTGAGCGGCAACCTGCTCGCCGACAACCGGATCGGGGTCACCGTCCGCCGCCTGCGCGACCTGAGCGTCGAGCAGAACGAGATCCACGGCAACTGCGGCGGCGTCTTCGTCGTCGGCGACGAAGGGGTGCCCCGGGCCGGCGCGCTCACCGTCACCCGCAACCGGGTCGTCGCGAACAACCGCTACTGCCCGCCGAACCCCCGCCTGGACCACATCCAGGGGGCCGGGATCGTGCTGACCGGCGCCGAGGAGACCACGGTGACGGAGAACCAGGTCCGCGACAACGTCGGGGCCTCGCCGTTCTCCGGCGGCATCGTGCTCGTCCACAGCGTGGTCGGCGTGGCCAACGCCCGCAACACCGTGGCCGACAACCTCGTCGTCGGCAACGGCCCGGCCGACCTCGCCGACCGCGACACCGGCACCGACAACGCCTTCGCCCGCAACCACTGCGCGGTCTCCGAGCCGGCCGGCCACTGCTGATCCGGCCGGACCGGCCCCGCCGCCCGCGCACCGCCCGCACACCGCCCGACCCCACCCGCCGCGCCTCCGGCCCCGGTTCCCCTCCGGCCCCGGAGGCGCGGCGGGCACCCCGAAGACCCTCGTTCGCCCCCGTCAGAGACCGCAGCAACCCGCAGAACCCTGCAGAAAGCAGAGAGACGGCACATGACCACCGCACCCGCCACCACCCCGCAGGCCGCCATGCGCCTGCGGGAGCTCGTCTTCGGCGCCGCCTGCGCCGCCGCCGTCCGCGCGGCCGCCCGGCTCGGCGTCGCCGACGCGCTCGGCGACACGCCCACCACCGTCACCGACCTCGCCGCCGAGCTGGGCACCGAACCCGGGCAGCTGCGCCGTCTGCTGCGCGCCCTCACCTGCTACGGCATCTTCGAGGAGGCGGGCGGCGACCGCTTCGAGCACACCGAGATGTCCCGCCTGCTGCGCGAGGACGCCCCCAACAGCCTCCGCTACATCTCCCTCTGGTGCACCGAGCCGTGGACCTGGGAGGCCTGGCCGAAGCTCGACGAGGCGGTGCGCTCCGGCCGCAACGTCTTCCCCGAGCTGTTCGGCAAGGAGTTCTTCGACTACCTCCACAGCGACGCCGGGGACTCCGCGAAGGTCTTCGACAAGGCGATGACCACCTCCAGCCGGCAGTCGGCCGCCGACTTCGCCGCGTACCTCGACCTCACCGGGATCGACTCGGTGGTCGACATCGGCGGCGGCCAGGGCCACGTCCTGGCCAGCCTGCTGGAGAAGCACCCGACCCTGCACGGGACCCTGCTGGACCTGCCCAAGGTGGTCGCCGGCGCCGACCCCCGGCTGCGGGACGGCGGCGCCTTCGCCGGGCGGGCCCGGCTGGTGCCGGGCGACTGCCGGGAGGCCATTCCGGTCCACGCCGACCTCTACATCATCAAGAACATCCTGGAGTGGGACGACGAGAGCACCCGCCGCACGCTGGCCAACGTGGTCGCGGCGGCCACGCCGGGTGCGCGCGTCGTGGTGGTCGAGAACCTGGTCGACGACAGCCCGTCGATGCGGTTCACCACCGCCATGGACCTCCTGCTGATGCTCAACGTCGGCGGTGCGAAGCACTCCGAGGCGAGCCTGGTCCGGCTGATGGAGGAGGCCGGCCTGTCCGTCGCGGAGGTCCGCCCGGTCAACCCCTACCTGCACGCCTTCGAGGCCACCGTCCGCGGCTGACCGCCGCTCCGGTCCGCGCGACGACGGCGACCGTCGGCTCCCTCCTCGGAGAAGGGGCCGGCGGTCGCCGTCCTCGCCGCACCCGGGCCGAAGGCCCGGGCCCTAAGGCTCAGGCCTTGCGCGAGGACTCCAGGTGCGCGAAGACCACCACGTTGTCCAGGTAGTCGCGGCGCTTCTTGTCGTACACGCCGCCACAGGTGATCAGCCGCAGCTGGGCGTCCGGCGTCTTCCCGTACACCTTCTGGTCGGGGAAGGCGTCCTTGGCGAAGGTCTCGACCGAGTCCACCGAGAAGACGGCGATCGTGCCGTCGGCCCGCTGGACCTCGACCTTGTGACCCGGCATCAGCAGGCTGAGCAGCAGGAAGACGGCGGGCCCCTTGGTGGTGTCCACGTGCC
>NZ_JBHXKE010000013.1:0-68933 GCF_042722765.1 Kitasatospora sp. NPDC058406 | reverse complement strand
CCGCCGTTCCGGTCCATCGGAACGGCGGGGCCTGCGGCGCTTCGGGTTCTGCCCGGGGGACGCGGGGTCAGGAGGTGTAGGCCTCGAACTCGGCGAGCTGGGCGGCCGGCCAGCCGGTGTTGCCGGTGAACGAGAGCCGCAGGTGACGTGCGGTGGTGCCCGGTACGGCGAGGGTGACCGTGTTGCCGGTGGCCGGGTCGAAGCGGTGGGCGGCTTCGGCCCTGGCCGTGGTCCACGTCGTGCCGTCGGTGCTGGCGAGCACCGCGAGGGTCTGGGTCCGGGCGGTCCAGGCGGGGGCCGGCGGCAGTTTCAGCACCAGCCGGCCGACGGCGGTGGGGGCGCCGAGGTCGGCGGTCAGCGACTGCGGGAAGGCGTGGCCGGTGCTCTCCCAGTAGCTTCCGGTGTCGCCGTCGGCGGCCTGGCCGGGGCCGTAGCCGCCGACCGAGCCGGTGGCGGTGAGGGGCTTGCCCGCGAGGAGGTTGGTTCCGGCCGGGGGTGTGGTGGTCGGCGTGGTGGGTGTGGTGGTGGGCGTCGGGGTGGCGGTCGCGCCGGTGGCCCGGATCTCCAGCTCGCCGAGCTGGGCGGCCGGCCAGCCGGTGTTCCCGGTGACGGTCACCCGGACGAAGCGGGCGTTGCTGCGGGGGAGTCCGATGGTGACGGCGTTGCCACCGGCCGGATCGAAGGTGCGCCCGGCGGCGGGGGCCAGGGTGGTGAAGGCGGTGCCGTCGGCGGAGCCCTCGACGGAGAGGGTCTGGGTGCGTGCACCCCACGAGGCGGGGAGCCTGGCGGTGACGCTGTCCACGCCGGTCACGGCGCAGAGGTCGACGGTCAGCGCCTGGGGGAACGCGTCGTTGGCGCTCTCCCAGTAGGTGGCGGCGTCGCCGTCCACGGCGTTGGCGGCGGTGTAGGTCTGGTTGCGGCTGGTGGCCGTGGTGTTCTTGCCCCGGGCCAGGTTGCCCGTGCCGGGATCGCAGGCCGGCGGTGTGGTCGGGGCGGTGGTCGTCGGCGAGGGTGCGCTGGGGGAGGGGGTCGTCGGGGTGGTGGGCACACTCGGTGTGGGGGACGGCGTCGGGGTTCCGCCGGTCGGGCGGCCGCCGTAGGTGAACCGCGGGGCGGGCCACAGGCCGGAGCAGGTGGAGCCGGACCAGCCGGAGTTCCCCCCGCCGTCGGTGACCTTGAATCCGGCGCCGACGCAGTTGTGGGTCGGGGTGGCGCTCTGGGCGATGTTCTTCGCGGTCACGTGGGTGAACCGCATGTCGGCGGCGGCCTGGGCCTGGATCGCGTAGGTGCCGGCCCCGTCGATGGTGGTGTTGGTGAACTCGATGCCCTCGGACGCGCCCTCGATGGTGTGGATCGCCGCGTAGGAGCTGTCGAGGACGTCGGTGTCGGTCACGGTGATGTGCGCGCCCCTGATCGGCTCGTTGAGGCCGCTGAACCAGATGGCGCCGACGCCGAAGTTCCAGTTGTAGTCGCTGTTGCCGGTCCGGATCAGGGTGTTCCTGGCAGCGGTGATGGTCCCGGCCACGGCGGTGCCGTTGCCGGAGCCGACCCCCGGGTAGCGGTTGGCGATGTGCAGGCCGCCGCCGTTGGTGACGGTGTCGGCCATCACGTTGTCGGAGATGGTGAAGTCCTTGCCGCCGTAGGTGACGATGTTGTTCGCCAGGATCGGCAGGACCACGGTGTTGCGGGTGAAGCTGTCGCCGACGTTGGGCACCCGCTCCGGCCAGGAGGCCAGGCCGTCGTCGCCGGTGTTGCGGACGAAGGTGTTGGTGACCGTCGAGCCGGTGACGCCGGTGTGGAAGTTCACGCCGTCGGCGGTCTGGTCCAGGATGCGGCTGTTCCTGAGGGTGAAGCGGTCCATCGGACCGTCCATCCAGGCGGCCACCTTGGTGTGCTGGATCCAGAGGTTGTCGACGGTGGAGTTGCTCATCGCGCCGCCGATGGCGTTCACCTGGTCGTCGTCGACGCGCTCCCTGATGTCGCCGATGACGGCGAAGTCCTTGAGGGTGACGTTGCGGCTCGGGCCGTTCGACTCGTGCGGGCGGACCGCCCCGCCGTACCCGCCGCCGGGGGCGTACTTGCCGTAGATGCCTGCGGCCCGGTTCCGGTTCACCGGGTCGCGTCCGCCGAGCACGCTGTACCAGGGCCCGGCGCCGGCCAGCGTGACGCCGTCCACCACGACGTGGTCGTAGAGGGTGAAGCTGCCCGGCGGGACGAAGACCGTCCGGCCCTGCGCCTGGCCGGCGTCGACCGCAGCCTGGAACCTCGCGGTGCTGTCGGCGGCTCCGGTGGGGTCGGCGCCGAAGTCGGCCACGACGTCGATGGCGCCGGCGGGTGCGGCGATCGGCGCGGCGACCTGCTCGAAGTCGGCCAGGTCGACGGTGAAGGTCGGCGACTGCGCGGTCGAGGTGACCTGCAGCCGGATCCTGGTGCCGGTCGGCAGCGAGGAGCCGAACATGGTCCGGGTCTCGTCGTAGAAGTGGTGCGGGTTGGTGTCCCCGGGGTTGTTGTTGAACGGGTACCCCCCGTAGTACCAGCCGTACTTGGAGGTGACCGGCAGGTCCTTCAGCTTCACCCCGTCGACCAGGAGGCCGAGCGAGGCGTCCCGGCCCCGGCCGTCCGCGCTGTCCGGGAGGGAGTACCGGAAGCTCATCGCGTTGGCCGGTGCGGTGAGGGTGAACTCGACGTACTCGCCGGGGGCGTCGAGGGTGACGGCCTGGCGCCCGGAGGCCTCGGAGGGGAGCGTGCCGTACGCCCGCTCGGGGCCGATCACGGTGCCGTTGGTCGCCGCGTACTCGGCCTCCTGCTCCTTGAACGGCACGGTGGCGCCCCGGGCGGGGACGTCCAGCGGGGAGAGCGTCGGCACCGCGGCGGCGTGGGCGGGGGCGGCCGTCGTGACGGCGGCCGCGGTGAACAGGCCGGCCGCGCCCACCGCGACGGCGGTGAACGCGGCGAGGCCGTTCCGGAACCGGATCCGTGGCTGCGGGCGGCGTTGTCGTTGCATGGAGTCAGCACATCCTTGCCGGTCGTGGGGGTGATGGCGGGGTGGTGGTGACGGGGTCGTAGCGGTGGGGTGGTGGCGGTGGGGTGCGAGCCCGCGCGGTCGGCCGTCGCCACGGGCGGGGCGCCCGGTGAACGGAGCGGAGCGCACCGGGAGTTGGGGAGCGGCGCGGGGGCTGCCGCCGAGGCGAGAGACTACGGTCGGTCATCGCATGAAGTCCATAGGAAAGAGCAAAGATGTGACACAGGACTGCAAGACATCGATTCTCATTCGCCCATGACTGACCGCCCCCTCCCTCGCCTCCACGGGGATGTCCGGCGGGGTGCCGTCCACTTGATGCGAACGGACTTGGGCGGGGGATCAAGTGTCCTGCGGGCAGGGATCGGCCGGGTTCGTTGACACGCTCGTCGCCGGCCTGTATTCCTGGGAGCTCATCTCTGCGCAAAAGATGAACAGATGTATGTCGTCTAATCTACCGACTGTCTCTCCTCGGTAGGCAGCGGGAGCAGCGACGTCATGGGGACCGCCGTGCGTCCGCGGCCGTCCGCGGCCGGCAGCGGCGCCGCCCGGGCGGCGCCGGGGGAATCACCGGGCCGAGGGGCCGGACCGTCCGACCTGCCCCTCGGTTGCCCGGCTCGTGAGGTGCCACTGACGACTCGTCGGGCACGCGTACACCCGCTTCGGGTAGTAGCCGAGATCACGCCGACTCGTGATGGCCAGGAGCGCCTCCAGGGCGAGATCCCAGGAGTCGTAGCGGACCTTCCCGCACCGACACCCGTCGGCGTCGGTCCTCCGGGGATCCTCCAGCGGGCCGAGGCGGCCCGTGGCGAGGTACTGACACACCTCCGGAAGGGTCTTGAGGACGCCGGGCCCGAGGTGCGACGACTCGGCCGCGCGGTGGAGACCGGCGAACGTGGGGTGGGTCGGAGGCTCGACGCTCCGGACCGCGCGGGAGAGCCGTCGGCCGGTCCATCCGAGCAGGGTCTCGGCGAGGGGGTGCGGCTGCGGGAACTCGCCCGTGTCACGGACGTGCTGGAGCAGGTCGTCCGCGGTCCGGGACGCCAGGACGATCGTCACGTCGTCCGAGTGTTCGGCGGCCACGAGGCCCGCCAGCACGCCCAGCACGGCGGCTTCGTCGGTGTTGCGGGCGAGGGGGCCGGTCCGGAACCCGAAGACCTTCTTGTTGCCCGGGCTGTCCTTCCGTCCGGCGAAGGTACCGTCCGGCTTCCTCACGTTGATGATGCGCCGTATGTGGCAGGTCGCCTCGTCGCGGTTCCAGGCGGCCCACACGAAGATGCGGTGTCGCCTGCCGGCGTCCTCCGGTACGTGGTTCATCGGATCATCTTCCTCCGGGTGGTGGCGCCTTGACACGGAACCCGGGTCTTCCTTGCGGATCCTGCCTTTGTCCCGCGCCATGGACTGCGGAGTCCGTCCGCCTTGCCGTGCGGCCCGCTGGTCACGGTCCTGCGGGCCGGACGGCGTCAGGTGTCCGCCTGTGCTGCGTCAGGAAGGCGGCGAGCTCCTTGTCGTAGGCGGCGGGATCGGCGTTCCACGCGCCGGTGTGGCTCGCTCCTTCGACGGTGACGAGGGTGACCTTGCCGGGCCAGTCGCGGGCGAACTCGGCGCTGGTGGTGTAGGGCACGACGCTGTCGCCGGTGCCGTGGAAGAGCAGGACGGGCTGCTCGGGGCCGCCGGTGCGCCGGTTGACGGCCAGGGCGTCGATGTCGTCGAAGTCCACGTCCGCGCGCAGGCCGATGATCCCGGTCTCGAGGGCGGCGACGGGTGCGGGCAGACCGAGGCCGGTCACGATGGAGTCGAGGGCCGCGCGGTAGTCCAGGGCGGGCGAGTCGAGGACGACGGCGCTGACGGCGTCGGTGTCGGCGGCGCGCTGGAGGTAGGCCTCCACGACGGCCCCGCCCATGGAGTAGCCGATCAGGACGACATCGGTGGCCCCCTGGCTGCGGGCGTACCGGACGGCGGCGTCGAGGTCGCGCCACTCGGTGTCGCCGAAGTGGCGCTTGCCGCTGCTGTCCCTGGGGGCGCCGGGGTCGTTGCGGTAGATGATGTCGAGGACGGGGTGGCCGAGTTCGTGCAGTTGGGGCATGGTGCGCAGTCCGGCGGCGCGGCCGGCGCCGAGCCCGTGGACCTGGATGGCCCAGGTGGTGCCGGTGCCGGGGACGAACCAGGCGGGCATCGGGCCGAGTTCGCCGGGGTAGGTGACGTCCTGGAAGTCGAGCCCGGCGGCGTGCCGGGGGTCGGAGTTCCAGACGGTGACGATGATCTTCGCCTTGGCGCCGGGGGTGGGCACCGTGTCGGCGGTGAGCTCCCTGGTGACGGTGTCGCCGTCGGTGGTGAGGACGGACCCGAGGACGCCGTGGTGGCGGCGGTCGGCGGTGTCCTGCCAGACCAGGCCGTAGGTGCCGGCGTAGCGGCTGTCGGTGGTGGCGGGGAGGGTCACCGTGCCGGGGCCGGAGGCGAGGACGCGGGTGTTGAGCGGGGTGTCGTCGATGGGGCTGACGATCTTGCCCGCGGCCAGCCAGAGCAGACCGGCGGCGGCGCCGAGCGCCAGGACGAGAATGCCTGCGACGACCGTGAGCAGGCGGCGGCGCAGCTTGGCGCGGCGAGTCCGGCGAACGGGCGTGGCGGGTGGGGTCGGCGTGGCGGGCGTGATGGGCGCGGCCGGTCGGGGCTGGGGTGAGGGGTTCTGCGGCATGGTCGGCGAGGGCTCCCGGTTCACGAGTGCTTCAGGGTGGTCGGGCCTGCGGAGAGGGTGAGGGCGAGGCCGGTCGGAGTGACGGCGAGGGCGGTGGGCGAGAGGCCCAGTGGGTAGCCGCCGCCCTGCTTCCTGGCGGTGAGGCGCTCGTTGATCCGGTCGAGCTGGGGGCCGGTGATCGTGCGGCCGAGGAATTCGAGCGCGGTGGCGGTGATCGTCACCCTGCCGTCGGTGAGGGCGGGCTTGAGCGTGAGCCGGCCGGTGCCGCCGGAGCCCAGGCCGAGTTCGATCGTGCCGGCGGCCGGATCGGTGCGGGCGGCACCGACCGGAAGGCTCTGGCCGGAGTCGCGCACGGTGGCGGCCAGGGCGTCGGCGGGGATCGTGATCTGCGCCGACACCCCGGCCGCACTGGGTACGGACGCGGCGAACCGCACGTCGGTCAGCGTGATCCGGGCCGAGGCGCCGCTCAAGCCGCCGAGCCGGGCGTTGTCGGCGCTCAGGGTGACGTGCTCCAGCCGCCGGTCGAGGATCTTGACGAGGGCCGGACCGCTGCCGGTGTCCACCTCCACCGGGGCACCGAGGGCCTTCGCGGTACTCTCGGCGATCCGGCTCTCCAGTACGTGCCCGGCGGCGACCTCCGCACCGGCGGCGAGGACCAGGACGGTGGCCACGGGCACCGCGACAGCGCGCGCGATCCGGCCGCGCCGGGTGGCGGGGCGCAGCATCCGGCGCAGCCGGCCGGGTGAGGGTGCCGGGGAACGGGGTGGGGCGGGACGGCGGGTCATGCTTCTCCTCGGGATGACTCGGGATGACTCGGGACGGCTCGGGACGGCTCGGGACGGTTCGGGATGACGTGGGTCGGCTCGGGGCTCGGCACGCGGGCTCAGGTCCGGCGGCGGAGGCCGCGGGTGCGCGGACGGCTGCGGGTCCGGGCGAGCAACCCCGCGCCGGCGGCGAGCAGGACGGCCGTGGCCGCCACGCCGGCCAGTACCAGCGCCCTCGGATCCGTGACCACCGGTGCCCTCCTTCGCGTCCGGGCCCGCCGGTCGGGGGGCCCGGGAACAGGCTGGACCGGGGCTGCAAGCGGTGGGTTCGGCGAGTGTTCGGGGCGTGTAAGGATCACCGGCGGCGCCCCGGAGCGACCCGTTCGGCGCGTTAGCATCGGAGCAGTTCGAGACCCGCGACCGGAGCGTGCGCGGCGGCGGAGGTCGGAAGAGGACGGCGATGACACCGAGCAAGGGCCTGGTCCTGGTCGTGGAGGACGAGCGCCACATCGCCGACCTCCAACGCCTCTACCTCGCCCGCGAGGGCTTCGGGGTGCACACCGAGAGCGACGGGGTGGCCGGACTGGACGCGGTCCGGCGGCTGCGGCCGGTGGCGGTCGTCCTGGACATCGGGCTCCCGGGCCTGGACGGCACCGAGATCTGCCGCCGCCTGCGTGCCGCCGACGACTGGACGCCGGTCGTCCTGGTGACGGCGCGCGACGAGGAGGCCGATCGGATCCTCGGCCTCGAACTGGGCGCCGACGACTACGTCACCAAGCCGTTCTCCCCGCGCGAGCTGGTCGCCCGGGTGAAGGCGGTGCTGCGCCGGACCGCCGGACCGCAGGCCGTCGGCGCCTACAGCGTCGGACGGCTGCGACTGGACCCGGAGCGCCGCACCGTGCACCGCGACGGGGAGCCGGTGGAACTGACCACCACCGAGTTCAACCTGCTGGCCCATCTGCTGGCCCGGCCGGGCCGGGTGTTCGGCCGCGACCAGCTGCTCTCACAGGTCTGGGGGCACGCCGACTACCGGGACAGCAGGGTCGTCGACGTCTACGTGTCCCAGCTGCGGGCCAAGCTCGGCGACGCCAGCCCGATCCGGACCGTTCGCGGCGTCGGCTACAGCGCCCAGGACGACGGGCGGTGAGGCTGCGCCCGCCGGCCCTTGCGCGAGCGGGTGCCCGTACAGGACCGGGTGCCCGTACGCGCGGCCGTACGCCGGGCGGTTCGCTGACCGGAAACCTGGTCCTGCTCGCCACCGTGGTGGCGACCGTGGCGGTGCTGCTGGCCGGGTTCGCGGGCTGGCGGACGGCCCGGTCCAACGCCGAGGCCCAGTACCGGGAACGGCTGGTCCGCCAGGCAGCCGTGCTGTCCGTCGCCCCCAACCTGTCGGTGCTGCTGCTCGACCAGGCGCAGCGGCTGACCGGGGCCACCGGTGTCCAGGTCGCCGTGATCGCCCCCGACGGCCAGGTGGCCGGCCCGTCGGCCGGTGCCGTCACCCCGGCCGACCGGGACGCCCTGCTGGCCGGCGAGGACATCTCCACCACGGCCGTGCTCGGTGGCGCGCGCGTCCTGCTGGAGGGCCGCCCGGCACGCGACGGCGCGGTGGTCCTCACCCAGCCCTTCACCGAAGTCGACGCCGCCGCCGACCGGATCCGCGCGGGCCTGACCCTTCCCCTGGTCGCCGGGCTGGTCGGGGCGGCGCTGGCCGGTGCCCTCCTCGCCCGGCGGATCGCCCGCCCCCTGGTGGACGCCGCCGCCGTCGCCCACCGGCTCGCCGGGGGCGAGCGCGACCTGCACTGCGCGGTCCACGGTCCCGCCGAGGCCCGCGAGGTGGCCCGCGCCCTCAACACCCTCGGCGCCGCCCTCGAACAGAGCGAAGGTCGCCAGCGCGCGTTCCTGACCTCGGTGTCCCACGAGATCCGCACCCCCCTCACCGCGCTGCGCGGCTACGCCGAGGCCCTCGCCGACGGCGTGGTCGAACCCGGACAACAGGAGGAGGTCGGACGGATCCTCCTGTCCGAGACCGAGCGCCTGGACCGGTTCGTCACCGATCTCCTCGAACTCGCCCGCCTCGACGCCGACGACTTCCACATCACCCGGGAACCCGCCGATCTCGACGCCCTCGTCCGGGAGACCGCGCGGGCCTGGACCCAGCAGGCCCGGCGGCAAGGGCTGGACCTGCGCCTGGAACACCCCGACGAACCGGTGACCGCGGCCACCGACGCCTTCCGCGTCCGCCAGCTCCTCGACGGCCTCCTCGCCAACGCCGTCCGTCACACCCCGCCCGGCGCACCCGTCGTCCTCACCCTCCGGCGCACCGCCGAGGGCCAGGCGGAACTACAGGTCCGCGACGGCGGACCCGGCCTCACCGAGGACGACGTCCGCATCGCCTTCCGACCGGGCGCCCTGCGCGACCGCTACGCCGCCACCCGCCCCACCGGTACCGGCCTCGGTCTCGCCATCGCCCAACGCCTCGCCGAGCGTCTCGGCGCCACTCTCGTCCTTCGCGGCCACGGTCCCGAAGGCGGCGCCCACTTCACCGTCACCCTTCCGGGGGAGGGCTGACGCCCTGGCCCCGACCCCGTCCTCTGCCCTCGTCGGACGGGAAGATTCCCATGAATACGGGCTGATCAGCCGGGCAGACGGTCCTCCGACACTGACTACGGAGGTCGACTCATGGTTCCCCTTCTTCTCGTCCTGCTGCTGGCCCTGCTCCTGTTCGGGGCAGGTTTCGCGGTGAAGATCCTCTGGTGGGTAGCCATCATCGTCCTGGTGCTCTGGCTGGTCGGATTCGTCGCCCGCGGGACCCACTCCTCCGGTCGCCGCCACCGCTGGTACCGCTGGTGACCACAGGTCCGTCCGCACCAGGGAACGGGGGCGGGACCCGCGCACATGCGCCGGGTCCCGCCCCCGTTCCCGGGTACGGCCTTCCCGCCTCCGGCCCGCACCCGCCGTACGTCGAGGTCCACGGAGGGGCAGCCGGGTCCGCGCGCGCCGCCCGGAGCGGGCGACGGGCTGGGCGATGCCGAGGCGCCTGTCCGCGTTCCCCGTCGGTCGCCCGCCCCACGCCGCTCCCGTCCGACCGCCCGCGAGTCTTTTTGTCCGCATTGCCCGGAACGTTCTCCGTCAGGCGTGCGCGCGCCGGGAAGGACGGCTGCATCCGGCACCCCCACCAGTGAGAATGGTCCCGCAGCCGGGGTGCTCGCCGCGCCTGCGGGACGAAGAGTCCGAGACTCGAGGAGGCCGACATGGCACGCGATCGGATCGGACCGGCCGAGGTACTGGCCGCGGCGGAGGACGCCGCGCCGATGGACTCCCTCGACGTCGTGGCACGCAACCTGCGCGACCGCTTCGACGCGCGGTACGTGTCACTGCTGTTCGTCGACGTCGTCGGCCGGCGCCTGCTGCGGGTCAACGACACGGCGGCCACGCACGGAGAACGCCCCGCCGAACAGGTCCCCCTCGCGGGCAGCACCGTCTACGACGAGGTCCTGCGCACCCAGAAGCCGGTGCGGGCACCGCAGGACGGGCAGGGCGAGCGGGTGCTCGCCCCCGTCACCAACCGCGGCGACACCATCGGCGTCCTGGAACTGTTCCTCGACCGGGTCACCCCGGACGTGCTGGAGCAGGTCGAGGAGGCCGCGCACGCGCTGGCGTACATCATCATCGCGGACCGCCGCTTCACCGACCTCTACCACTGGGGCAACCGCACCACCCCGGTCAGCCTGGCCGCCGAGATCCAGCGCCAGCTCCTGCCCTCCGCCCCCTCCTGCGAAGCCGCCGAGTTCGCCCTCGCCGGCGCCCTGGTCCCGGCCGCCGACATCGCCGGCGACACCTACGACTACACCCTCGACCACGACACCCTGCACCTGTCCATCACCGACGCCATGGGCCACGACGTCGACGCCTCGCTCATGGCCACCCTCCTGGTCAACGCCTCCCGCGGCGCCCGCCGCGCCGGCACCGACCTCGCCGAACAGGCCCAGCGGATCCACCGGGCCCTCCTCGACCACGGCCGACAGACCTACGCCACCGGTCAGCTGCTGCGCATCGCCCTGGACGGGAGCGGCGCCCGGCTCGTCAACGCCGGCCACCCCTGGCCGCTGCGGCTGCGCGACGGCACGGTCGACGAACTGCGCCTGGCCGTGAACCTGCCCTTCGGCGTCCTCGGACAGGGCCCGTACCGGGTGCAGGACATCGACCTGCGCCCCGGGGACCGCCTCGTCCTCTACACCGACGGCATGCAGGAACGCCAAGCGCACCAGGTCGACCTTCCCGGCCTCATCCGCAAGACCGCCGCCGAGCACCCGCGCGAGGTCGTGCGCACCCTGGTCGCCGCGGTCGCCGACGCCTGCGACGGCCGTGTCAGGGACGACGCCACCGTCCTGTGTCTGGACTGGTACGGCCCCCTCTCCGCGGACCGCGGGGCCGCCCGGGCCGGCACCTGACCTCGCGCGCGGCCCGGTCCGGCCGCGTCGGGACCGCGAAGCGTCGGCCGCGCCGGACGGACGGGGCCGATGCGGTGTCAGAGGCCGCCGAGCCCCGGGGGGTCGTTGACGGGCGTGGCGGTACTGCGCGGACGGTCGGGCCAGTTGAGGGCCCCGGACAGGGGTCCGAGCCTGCCGCCGAAGCTGCCCCCCTGCACGCCGGCGGCAAGCAGCTCGGCGTCCTGCGGGGACAGGCGGTCGTTGGTACGGGGGATCCACGGCTGGTGGCGGGCGTAGTGGGCCTTCAGCGCGGCCCGTCCCTCCTCCGTCGTGCTGCAGAACCAGTAGTGACCCCTCACCTTCGGGCTGGCGGCCCTCCAGCCGGCCGCGAGGAGGACGGCCGTGGCGGCGAGCGGGATCAGGAACGTCCGACCGCCCTCGGCACCGGCCAGTCCGACGGCGGTCAGTCCCACGGCGATGCACGGCACCTGGATCCACACCAGCCGGTCGTGGCCGCGCGCCGCCGCCCGGGACCGCCCGGGGTGACGCACCAGCCCCTGGTCGCCCAGCCTGTTCCCGATCGCGAGGATGGCGCGGCTGCGCCCGAACCGGCCCATCCGCCGCCAGGTCCTGCGGCTCGGCGAGAGACCGATCACCTTGAGCACGTCGGCTTCGACCGCATCGCGCGGTACGGGGTCGGTGACGGTGAGGACCTTGTCCCGGACCTTCATCCGGCCGCCCAGGATCATCGCCGCGATCGCCACCTGGGCGACCCGCTTCTCGTAGAGGGACAGGAAGGCGACCTCGTAGAGCGTGAACTCGTCGTCGGGCGGGCGCGGACGCACCGGAGCGTCAAGGAAGACGCGGAGCGCCCGGCGGTAGCGGACGGCGCAGAGCGCGGTCGACCCGTAGGCGACGACAAGCAGGACCCGCCACGGCACGGCGCACCCCCGGCCCGCCCCATACCCCGCCCGGTGGCACCTGACACGGAGAAGGGTTGACCACCGCGTTCCCGTGACGTCCCCGCTCGCCCCGACGCCGGTCCCGACGCCGACCCTGACACGGACGTGCCGTGACGCCCGGGCGCGCCGACGCCCGTAGGACGGGGCATCGCCTCGTCGACGAGAAGCAGGGTGTGCGGATGTCCTCGGAACGGGATCGCCGGCGGATGCTGCGCGACGCCCACAAGGCGGAGCACAAGCGCGCGGAGCGGGACCTGCTCGGCCTCGACCGCGAACAACTCGACGATCTCCTCGACCACGTCGAGGAGCGCCTCGCGGACACCGACTGTGATCACACCCTGAGACACTCCCGGGCCTGGGCCGACGCCTGGTCGGTGCCGTGGTCCGCGCCGGAAGCGGGCCTCCTGGCCAACGGTGCCGGCTGCGACTGCGAGGTGCTCGCGAACCTCGACCCGGACGAAAGGGTCTGATTCCGCTCCGCCGCCTCCGGACGGGCCGGTGCCGGTCAGGGCAGGAGGACGGCCTTGCCGGTGAGGGTGCCGGTCTGGATCGCGTGGTGGGCCTCGGCGGCCCCGTCGAGGGGGCGGACGAGCCCGAGGTGGGGGCGCAGACCGGCGGCGAGCGCGGCGACGGTCAGGGCACGGCGGGCCAGGGGATCGGCGGCCTGGCCGCCGTAGCCGACCAGGGCCACCCCTCGGTACATCAGATCGGCCGGAGTGATCTCGGGCCAGTCGCCGCCGACGGTGCCGTAGGCGACCAGGCGGCCGGTTCCGGGGTTGAGCAGGCCGAGGGCGGTGCGGGAATGGGAACCCCCGACGGTGTCGAGGACGACGTCGACGCCGGCGGGCCCTGCCGCGTCGGCGACGAGGCCCGGCCAGTCGGGATCCCTGGAGTCGATGACGTGGTCGGCGCCGCATTCGCGGGCGAGGGACTGCCTGGCGTCGCCGTGGGCGAGGGCAAGGATCCTGAAGGCTCCGGCGCCGCGCAGCAGTTGGAGCAGCAGATGGCCGACTCCGCCGCCCGCTCCCTCCACCAGGACGGTCTCCGTTCCCGTGAGGCGTGCGGCGGCGACCACGCCGACGGCGGTGCTGCCCGCCACGGCCAGGGCGACCGCGTCGGCGGGCCCCAGCCCTTCGGGGAGAGCGATCAGGTGGCCGGCGGGGACGCCGGCGTACTCGGCGTATCCGCCGCACCCCGCCGCCAGGACGGCGACGACCCGGCGGCCGACCAACGCGGGGTCGGCGTGCGCGCCGACCCCGACCACGGTGCCCGCGACCTCGCCGCCGGGCACGACGGGGAAGCGGGCAGGCGGGGCGTGGCCGATGCTGTGCAGCCTGCCGGAGCGCAGCCAGGTGTCGGCGAAGCTCACGCCCGCGGCGGCGACCCTGACCAGGGCATCGTCCGGTCCGGGGGACGGGTCGGGGAAGGCGCGGTCCACCTCCAGTACGTGGGCCGGACCGTGACGGTGGAAGACGACGGCGCGCATGCTGATCTCCTGATCTGCCGATGACAGGGGGGACGGGGCCATGCCCGCGACGGGGCAGCCCGGCAGTGATCGGCCGGATCGCGGACCGGCCTTGTCTGCCTCGATCCGATGCTGCTAGAACGGCGCGGATGAGGGAAGAACGCACTTTGCTGTCCGTTGCTCACACTCCTGTTCCTGCCCGCGCCCGGGACGTGCTGGAGGAGTGTCCGGCCCGCGAGGCGCTGGACCGCCTGGGGGACAAGTGGACCCCGCTCGTCGTCGCGCTACTGGCGGACCGTCCGCGCCGGTACGGCGAGTTGAACCGCCTCCTGGAGGGGGTGTCGGCGCGCATGCTGACCCTGACGCTGCGGCGTCTGGAGCGGGACGGGTTGGTGCTTCGCCGGGTGACACCGACCATCCCGCCGCGTGTCGACTACGAACTCAGCTCGGCAGGAGAGGAGTTGTGCGAGGTTCTGGCCGCAGTGGCCCGGTGGGCCGACCGGCACGGCGGCGGCATCCGGCGCAGCCGCGCGGACTACGACGCCGGGCGCGTCGCCCGGCCGGCTCCGATCGGACCAGTGGGACGTGGGGCCGGGCATGCCGTCGACTGACGCCTCGACCGGCCGACGGCACCGCCGTCCCTCCTGAACCGGCTCCGTTGGCCCGCCCGGCGAACGCCCACCGCCTCCCGCGACCGTTCCGGCGTACCCGCACGGGGCCGCGGCCACGGGGACGGGCACCGGACCCCTGCCGGACCGCGTACCCGCTGCTCGCCGGGCACGGACCGTGCCTCTACGCTGGCGGCGGGCGCCGGCCCCGGCGCGCACAGACCCGGGGGGACCGCGTGATCCGAGTTCAGCAGCGCACCTACACCCTGATCGCGTGGCCGTGGAACGCCATGTCCTGGGCCCGGGTGCCCGAGGGGCTCGGGTTCACCCTGTACGACGTCGTCGACCCGACGGCGCGCGGCGTCGAGGTGCCCGGCACGGAGCAGGACGCCACCCGCTGGAAGGTGGCCCACGACGCCTACCAGGACCTGCTGCGCCACGCCGAGGACACCGTGCGCCACGCCCACGGCGTGCGCAGCAAGGCCGGCTTCATGGTGGACCGGCGCACGGTGCGCCTGCGCCGGTACGATCTGGTGCCCGGGCGCGGGGCCCGCTCCCGACGGCTGTTCGCCGAGTGCGGGACCCTGATGCGGGCGGCCGAGGCGGCCTACCGGCCGATCCTCGACGAGATCGAAGCCCGCCTCGCGGACGCTCCGGGCGCGGCCTGAGCCGCCGGCGCCCCGGCCACGGGCCGGGGTCCGGTCAGAGGCTGATGATCTGCAGGCCGGAGCCGGCGGTGAGGTAGAAGGTGTGGCCGTCGGGGCCGAGGGCCAGGCCCGTCACCCAGGTGAGGCCGGTGATGCCCTCGCCCGGGACGAGGGTGTTGGTCGCGGTGTCCAGGGCGAGGACCGAGGCCGCGCCGTCGGTGCCGGTGAGGTCCTGCTGGACGAGGTACAGCCGGGTGCCGCCCGCGCCCACCGACGGGTTCTGCAACCACTGGCCCGGGGCGATGTCGAGGGTGGTGAGGGTGCCGGTGGCGAGGTCGACGGCGTATCCGGTGCCGCTGCTCCCCACGCCGTGGAGCCGCGTGCCGTCGGGGGAGAGGGCCAGGCTCGGTACGGCGCCGATCGGGGCGGCGACGGCCCCGGCCACGGCGGGGGTCGCGGTGCTCGTGTCCAGGTGGACCAGGTTCTCGTCGGTGGCGGCGTACGCGGCGGCGCCGCCCGGCAGGGTGACGATCGAGCCCAGGTAGCGGCCGGGCACCGGCACGGCGGTGGTGAAGTCCTGCTGCTGCGGGGAGAAGGACAGGATCCGGGCGTTCGGTTCGGCCGGGCGGTGGAAGCGGGCCGGCCCGTTCTGGCCGACGTAGACCCTGGCGCCGTCGGGGCTGACCGCCAGTGAGGTGAGGGCCCCGGGGAGGGTTCCCTCGGGCCGGGGCTGGTCCGGTACCGCCGTGCTGGAGACCACGGCGTCGGTGGCCGTGTCGATGGCGGCCAGGGTGGACAGCGGTGCCCTGCGGGCGGTCGAGAACAAGACGTAGACGCGCGAACCGTCGGGGCTGACCGCGACCGGGCCGGGACCGGCCCCGAGTCCGGTGGAGAGCGTCACCACTGCGGTGATCGCCCCGCTCTGGGTGTCGACGACCTTCACCTTGGCGCCGTCGATGCTGTCCTTCACCGCGACGTAGGCCTTGCGCCCGTCCGGGCCGACCGCCACCGAGGCGGGCGACGAGTCCAGTTCGACGGTCCGCGGGACACCCGGGACCGGCCCGTCGGACGGGCCCGTGACGGCGCCGGCGGAGCCGGACCCGGTGAGCAGCAGCGCCCCCACGGCGGCCAGGGAACCCAGCCAACGAGCCTTCGAGGCAAGCGAGTTCATTCAACCCTCCCCTTCGGACACCGCGGGTCCCCGCAGTGGAAGGCAAACGCTACGGGACGAACTCGGTATGGGTGCATAGTTATTGATGCATCATCAGGCCAATTCGACGGGTGATGTCGGGCCGGCCCGACGCCTCCGCCGGGAGCCGCGCCCGCGGGGTGATCCGCCGCCGGCCCGTCGGCACAGCGGGACCGCGGTGCCCGTGGCCGGTCTCCGCACCGCGAGCGGCGCCCTGCCTCCGGGCGCGGGTCGCGTCCGGAGGCAGGGCGGCGAAGCGCGCCGGTCAGCCTCCCGCGGGGGAGATGATGGCGTAGGCGCCGCGGGCCGCCGGGGAGAAGTGGCGGCGGATCACCTGGTCGCTGGAGTTGCCCTCGATGGTGTCGACGGTGCCGTCGGCGTTGGCCTTCTCGATGATGCCGACGTGGACGCTCGTGCTGGTGTTCTGCGGACCGGTGCCGAAGACGATGGCGTCACCGGGCTGCGGGTTGCTCAGACCGCTGTGCAGGGTGCCGTGGTTGCGGCCGTAGTAGTAGAAGTCCCCGCTGAACGCGGTGCTGAAGTTGACGCCGGCCTGGCGCCAGGCCCAGCTGGTGAACAGGGCGCACCAGGCCACGCAGGGGCCGTACGGGTTGCAGTTGTTGCCCCACTCGTGGACGCCGAGCTGGGAGCGGGCCGCCTGGACGATCTTGTCGCGGACACTGCCGTCCAGCGGGGGAACGGTGGGGGTTCCGCCGCTCTCGCCGCCCGGGGTGCCGCCGCCGAGCTCGCGGGGGATCCCCATCGACGCCATGGTCTGCGGGCCGGCGATGCCGTCGGCCTCCAGGCCGTGGGCGCTCTGGTAGCTGCGCACCGCGTTGATGGTGGCGGGGCCGTAGTCGCCGTCGGCGGGCGTGTTCGCCTTGCCCTGCACCTGCTTCACCTTGGCGGTCAGAGCCGCGTTGGTCAGCGGCCCGGCGATGCCGTCGACCGAGAGGTCGTTGTCGCTCTGGAACGAGAGCACCGCGTTCTTGGTGGCGGGGCCGTAGACCCCGTCCACACCGCCCTCGCCCAGGTAGCCGAGACCGGTCAGGTTGCGCTGGAGCAGCCGGGTGTCGTTGCTGCTGCCGGTGCCGCTGGAGGTGATGCGGTCGATGTTCATCGCGCCCATGGTCTGCGGGCCGGCGATGCCGTCGGCCTCCAGGTGGCGGGCGCTCTGGTAGCTGCGCACCGCGTTGATGGTGGCGGGGCCGTAGTCGCCGTCGGCCGAGACGCCGGCCTTGGCCTGGACCTGCCTCACCTTGGCGAGCAGCGCGGTCATCGTGTTCGTCCCGGCGACGCCGTCCACGGACAGGCCGTTGTCGCGCTGGAAGTGCCGCACGGAGTCGGTGGTCTGGGAGCCGTAGACGCCGTCGACGCCGCTGAGCGGGGCGTAGCTGAGCCCAGCGAGGTCGCGCTGGAGCAGCCGGACGTCCACCGCGTGGGCCTGCCCCGCGGTGGGGCCGAGCAGGAGGCCGAAGAGGATCATTGCCAGGGCCAGCGCCGTCGAGGTGAGCCGGGCGCCGGGAGCCCGGGTGGGTGGGCGGAGGTTCGTTACGGACATGGACTTGCCTCTCGTTCTCGTTCGCCCGGGAAGCCCGGGACGGGTGGGCGAGGACGTGACGGGTCCACCGGTCGGCGGCGTCACGTCCTGGGGCGGTTCGAGGCCGGCGCCGAGGGGCCACCGGCGGCCGGGCCGCTGAGGCGCTCTCGGCCGCCGGTGGTCCGGCCGTACGGCCCGCGGGCGTGCCGTACGGGGCGCGGAACGGGCGCGTGCAGGTGCCTTTCGGTTCACCACGCGGGTTCGTCCGTACTCGTCGTCCGTACGGACGGGTGCCGATGGCTTCCGTCCGGCCGTCTCCCCGCCCGATGGCGACAACTCTGACCCGGCGGTGATCCACGGGTCGAGGGGCGTCCGGATCTTTGAGACTTCACGGAGCGTCTCAGGCCGTGGACCTGCTCAGTGAGACACCGTCAGATTTATCCTGAGACGCCTGAACGCCTTCGGGGGAAAAGGCTCTGATGATGCGTCAGGACTGACTGTCCCGAATCGACTCGTTTGCCCTCGGGCCGCCTGCGGAGCCCACCGCCCGCTTCCCGTCGCCCGCTTCCCGTTGGTCGCTTCCCGTTGGTCGGCGGCAATCCCGTCGCCCGCGCATCTGCGATGGCCTGCGGCGGGATCCGGCCTGACCACCGCAAGTGACTACCAGGATCGTCCGATCGCGGACTTCGCGAACGACCTGCCCGTCGCGCGGGCCGCATGTGTCCCGGCCCGGCCGAAGCGATCGACCACGGTGACGGTGACTGCCGCCGGGTCGCGCCCTGGCCGCGGCAGCGCGAGTACCTCGCGAAGCTCTCATCTCCGCCACCCCCCGAGCCTCGGTGACTGCTTCGGCGATCTGAGCGAACCCCCGCCCCTTTGTGTGCGCAACAGGCCAGTCTGCGCGACTTCTCAAGCCGCCTTCCCGGGCTTCCCCAGCTCGGACGGAAGGGCGCCGGGTCGCACACGGCGCCCACTCCCGGTCGGTCAGGCGGTGTCCTGGACCGGCAGCGCCGCCACCATCGGGTGGTCCTTCTTGATCAGGCCGAGCTTCGCGCTGCCACCGGGGGAGCCGAGGTCGGTGAAGAACTCGGCGTTCGCCGTGTTGAACGGCTGCCACGGATCCGGGGTGTCGTCCTCGAAGTAGATCGCCTCGACCGGGCAGACCGGCTCGCAGGCACCGCAGTCGATGCACTCGTCGGGTTGGACGTAGAGCATCCGCTCCCCTTCGTAGATGCAGTCGACGGGGCACTCGTCCAGGCATGCCTTGTCCTTGACGTCCACGCAGGGCAGGGCGATCACATAGGTCATCGGGGCTGCCGTCCTCTCCGGGTCGGTGCTGTTCGCCGCTCTGGCACGGCCGACCGTAGGGCCTCAAGTAAGCTTGAGGTCAAGAGGAGGCGATGCATGGCGACCCACCAGCCCGGCGACGCCAGGGCCACTCCCGACGACTGGTTGGGCATCGGCGAGGTCAGCGCGCGGACCGGGGCGGCAGTGTCCGCCCTGCGGTTCTACGAGGAACTCGGCCTGATCGCCTCCGAGCGCGACGAGCGCAACCAGCGCCGCTACCCCCGGCACATGCTGCGCCGCGTCGCACTGATCTCCGTGGCGAAACGGATCGGCATCCCGCTGCAGGACCTTCAGGAGGCGTTCGCAGACGTGCCGCTCGACCGGCCGCCGAGCCATCACGAGTGGCAGCGCGCCTCGCGCGGCTGGAAGCGCCGCTTGGAGGAGCGCCGGCAGACCATCGAACGGCTGGAGGCCGAACTCACGGGGTGCATCGGCTGCGGCTGCCTCTCGATGAAGGCCTGCGCCCTGCTGAACCCCGGCGACGCACTCGCCGAGGACGGTGTCGGACCCCGGCGTCTGTGAGGGGTTCCGGGTCGAGGTCCACTCCTGTCCTCCCCGCGCAGGCGGGGCCGGCTGTACCTGCCCGTCTCCACGCCCACGCAGGAGAACTCCTTCCGTGAGGCTCGTGACAGCACCACCTGAGACGGTCTCGACCACGGCGTATACCCGCCTGCTTCCGGGCGCCACAAGGCTCACCGGAGTGACGTGGCGAGACGCGTGCTGAGTCACACCTGACCGGTCAGCCCTTCGACCAGTTGCACCGTCGGCATCCCCGGAGGGGGGGCGGGGGGGCACCCCGGGCCCCCCCCCCCCCCCCCCCCCCCCCCCGCGGTCCCCCCCCCCCCCCTGCCCCCCGGCGGCCCCCCCGGGGGGGGCCCCGCGCCCCCCCCCCGCCCGCCCGCCGGCCGCCGCCACCGGGTCGCCGTACCGCACCGGCGCAACCGCCCTGGCCGGCCCCGACCGGCCCGATACGTCGGCGGCTCACACCGCAGGGGCTCCCGTTTCCCGGAGTGCTCCGTCGGCGAGCCGCAGCCAGCGGTTGACCCCGATCTCGGCGAGGAACCGTTCGTCGTGGCTGACCACCAGGAAGGCGCCCCGGTACGAGTTGAGCGCGCTCTTGAGCTGGCCCGCGCTGACCAGGTCGAGGTTGTTGGTCGGCTCGTCGAGGAGCAGCAGGTGCGGGGCCGGCTCGGCGCACAACACGCAGGCCAGGGTGGCGCGCAGTCGCTCGCCGCCCGAGAGTACGCCGACCGGCAGGTGGGCCCGGGCGCCGCGGAACAGGAAGCGGGCGAGCAGGTTCATCCGGTCCGCCTCGGGCCGCTCGGGGGCGAACGCGGCGAAGTTCTCCGCCACCGTGCGGTCCAGGTCCAGCAGGTCAAGGCGCTGCGAGAGGTAGGCGATCCGGCCGTCGTTGCGCGTGATCCGGCCGTCGTCCGGGGCGAGGTCACCGATGACCAGCCGCAGCAGGGTGGACTTCCCCGCGCCGTTGGGGCCGGTCAGCGCGATGCGCTCGGGGCCGCGGATGTTCAGGTGGACACCGCCGTCGGCGAACACGGGCCGGCCGGCGTGGCGCACCTGCAACCCCTCGCCGAGGAAGAGGTTGCGCCCGGCGGGTACCTGGGTGTCAGGCAGGTCCAGGGAGAGACGTTGCTCCTCGCGCAGGGCGCGCCCGGCCTCGTCGAGCCGGGCCTTGGCCTCGTTGACCCGGGAGGCGTGCATCTGCCCCGCCCGGCCCGCGGACTCCTGTGCGCCGCGCTTCATGGTGCCGGCGAAGATACGGGGCAGGCCGGCGTTGTTGAGGTTGCGGGCGGCGTTGCTCGCACGGCGGTCGGCGCGTTCGCGGGCCTGCTGCAACTCCCGCTTCTCCCGCTTCAGTTCCTGCTCGGCGTTGCGGACGTTCTTCTCGGCGACCTCGTGTTCGGCCCGCACCGCGTCCTCGTACGCGGTGAAGTTTCCGCCGTAGAAACGCAGTTCGCCGCTGCTGAGCTCGGCGATGTGGTTCATGCGATCGAGCAGCGCGCGGTCGTGGCTGACCAGCAGCAGGCAGCCGTTGAAGTCCGCCAGCACGTCGTAGAGCTTGTGCCGGGCCTCCGTGTCGAGGTTGTTGGTCGGTTCGTCGAGCAGCAACACGTCCGGGCGCCTGAGGAGTTGGGCGGCGAGGCCGAGGGAGACGATCTGGCCGCCGCTGAGCGTGCTCAGGCTGCGGTCCAGGGCGAGGTGAGCCAGGTCGAGCCGGTCGAGCTGGGCGCGGGTGCGCTCCTCGATGTCCCAATCGTCGCCGATGACGGCGAAGTGCTCCTCGTCGACGTCGCCGGACTCGACCGCGTCGATGGCCTGGACGATGTCGGCGATGCCGAGTACCTCGGCGACCGTGAGGTCGGCGGTCAGGGGGAGACTCTGACGGAGGTGGCCGAGCTTGCCACTGACGGTCAACACGCCGGTCGCGGGCTGGAGTTCTCCGGCGATCAGCTTGAGCAGGGTGCTCTTTCCGGAGCCGTTGGGGGCGACCAGGCCGGTCCGCCCGGTGGGCAGGGTGAAGGACAGGTCGTGGAAGACCGGGGTGTCGTCCGGCCAGGCGAAGGAGACGTTCGAGCAGATGACGGCGGCGTCGGACATGGAAGTGACCTCGAAAGAGACTGAGGGCAGGACTGGGAGCTCTGCCCCGGGCAGATACGGGAAAGGGGCACGACGAAGAAGACCACCTCGGCTGCGGCGCTCCTGAAGCACCGGCCGGTGGCCGTCAGATCCGGATCTCACCCGGAGATGTCGTCGTCACCCGCCACGTCTGCCACTCCTCGATCACTCGGATTTCAGGTCGTACGCAGGCTAGCAGGTGTCGTTCGTCGTCTGCCGGTATTTCCAGCGGCCATTCCGTGTCGGCTCATTGGCAGGTGCGGAGTGCGATGCCGGCATGCCTTGACGGTGTTCACATCTGTGCGGAGGCCCACCACTGCGCCCGGCCGGAGAGGTGGCCGGCCCTCCGGGGCGCCTCCTTCTGGAACGCATTGACCACGACGGGACAGCCGAGACGGCGATCCCGCGCGAGCGGTCCCGGAGTCCGCAGCCGCCCATGGTGTCCTCGGGCTTCGTGGTCGGCGGAAGGCGGCAGCCGCGTTCTGCGTGGGGAAGGGCGGCCGCTACCCTTAGCCTTCCCTCACCAAGATCCGGCCCGCGACGCGCGGGCTGCCCTTGCCTGCCCTTTTTTCCGAGAGGACGCCCATGTTCAAGGTCAACGAATACTTCGACGGCACGGTCAAGTCGATCGCCTTCACCGCGGAGGAAGGACCGGCGACCGTCGGCGTCATGGCACCGGGTGAGTACGAGTTCGGCACCGCGAAGCGGGAGATCATGCACGTGGTCTCCGGCGCCCTCACCGTGAAGCTGCCCGGCTCCGAGCAGTGGGAGACCTTCAAGGCCGGTGACCGGTTCAACGTTCCGGCCGACAGCAGGTTCCAGGTCAAGGCCGCAGTCGAGACCGCCTACCTCTGCGAGTACCGCGACTGACGCCGAGACCGTCGCCGATGGGCGAGGGGCGCCGGAGGCCGGGAGCGCTCCAGCGCGGCCGACCCGGCCTCCAACCCTCGCTCGAGCACGCTCGCCCGCCCCCGTCTCCGTCTCCTGACCGCCGCACACCGGGCATCCGTGTGCCCGCCGCCGCAGTGCGTGAGGCCGCCCGGAATCCGGATGGGCCGGCGGGCCGGTACGGCGTAACCGCCGCCAAGGGGGCTGGGGACGGTGGGCCGCGCCCGACCGGTCAGGCCGTGGATTCCCCACTCGTTGACCTCCACCTCCCGGGCAGCGGTGACAGGACGTCTCGCCGACGCGCAATCTCCGCGACGGGTGGCACCTCCGTGATCTACCGACCGGCGGTTCTGCCGACCGGGCGTACGTCCGGCCGCCGGCTCGGTTGCGCGGAGCCGGTGACCTTCTGGCCGGTCGGATCAGGTCGGATCAGGTCGGGTTCGTGGGTGGGTGGGTCAGCGGGGGTGCTGCGCCGGGCCACCGGTGCGGGTCGATGCTGCTCAGTTGAGGAAGTCGACGCGGTCGATCAGGCCTCCGCGCACCCGGTAGGCCACCAGGACGCGGACCGGCCCGTCGGCCAGCCCGTGGGCGATCTCGTGGTCCACCACCCGGTCGCCTTCGACGAGCCGCCCCACGATCTCCGCCCGGCAGCGGCCCTCGGCGAACTGTCCGGCGTACTTGTCCCGCAGGGCCTGCCGGCCCCGCAGCCGGCTTCCGTCGGCCCGGTGGACCGTGACGTCCTCGGCGTAGGTGGCGACGAAGGCGTCGATGTCGTGGTTGTTGTAGGCGGCGAGCTGCTGCTCGACCACGTCGCGCGGGTCGGACATGTGCGTGATTGTTCCTTCCTGGGCGAACGGGTTCAGGCCGCGAGACGGCGGGTGGCGAGTTCGGCGTAGAGCGCGGCCCCGTCGGGGAGCACCGCGTCGTCGAACTCCGCGTAGGGCGAGTGGTTGAGCGGCAGGTCGGCGGGGTCGTCAATCCCCTTCGGGGCGGCGCCGAGCCACGCGAACGATCCCGGAACGGCGGCAAGTATCCGGGAGAAGTCCTCCGCCCCGGTCATCGGGTTCGCCATCGTCTGGAAGCGCTCCTCGCCGAAGACCTCCCGGACGGTGTCCGCCAGGAAGTCGGTCTCGGCTCCGTCGGTCACGGTCACCGGGTACTCGAAGCGGTGCTCGACCTCCGCCCGCAGACCGTGGGCGGCCGCGATGGACTCCACCAGCTCCACCACGACGTCGGCCACCTTCGACCGCGTTTCGGCGGAGAAGGTTCGCACGGTCGCCTCGAAGCGGGCGGTCTCGGGGATGATGTTGCGCTGGGTGCCGGCCCGGAGGAGCCCGACGGTGATCACCACCGGATCGAACACGTCGAAACGGCGGGTCACCATGGTCTGCAGGGCGGTGACCATCTCGCAGGCCGCCGGGATGGGGTCCTTGGCCCGATGCGGCGCCGAGCCGTGGCCGCCCGCACCGTGGACGGTGACGTTCAGCGCGTCGGAGGCGGCCAGGATCGGACCGCGCCGGGAGCTGAACTCCCCGTGCGGCAGGGCCGATGCCACGTGCAGCGCGTACGCGGCGACCGGGAGCCTGCCCGCCGCGTCCAGCACGCCCTCGGCCAGCATGGCTCCGGCGCCGTCCCAGCCTTCCTCACCGGGTTGGAACATGAAGACCACGTCGCCGTGGAGCTGCTCCCGCCGTGCCGCCAGAAGGTGTGCGGCGCCCGCGAGCATGGTGGTGTGCAGGTCGTGTCCGCAGGCGTGCATGGCGCCGTTGTCGGCGGCGAACGGCAGCGGGGCCTTCTCGGTGACCGGCAGACCGTCCATGTCGGCGCGCAACAGCACCGCCGGCCCCGGCCGTCCGCCGCGCAGCACCGCGGTGACCGAACTCAGTGAGGTGCCCAGGCTCACCTCCAGCGGCAGTCCGTCCAGGGCCCTCAGCACCCGCTCCTGGGTGCGGGGGAGGGCGAGGCCCAACTCGGGGAACCGGTGGAGGTCGTGGCGGAGCCGGACCAGGTCCGGGGCCAGACCGAGAGCATCGTCGTGCAGGGACACAGGTACCTCCATCGAGCCCGCGCGTGGCGGGAACTTGTGCAGAGCGATCTGCTCCGTGATTCTGGTTCTTTCGGCGGGAGTTTCCCGTCATTTCGCAGGATCACGCCACGAGAGGCCCTTCGATGCACGAATCCACCGGCAGTCGACGGTGACCCGCTCCGACGTGACCGCGGACGAGCTCGACCTCGCCCTGGTGAACGCGATGCAGCTGCGGCCCCGGGCCCCCTGGTCGCTGCTCGGCCAGACCCTCGGGATCAGTCCGGTCACCGCCGCCCGCCGCTGGCGCCGACTCTCGGAGGCCGGGATCGCCTGGGTCACCGCCTACGGACTGCCGCACCCCGAGGACCCCGGGTGCGTCGCCTACCTCGACCTCGACTGCGCTCCCGACCGGCTCGGCCAGATCGCCGACGACCTGGCCGAGGACCCGCACGTGATGAGCATCGACCATCTCTCCCAGGGCTGCGACCTCGTCGTCACCGCGGCCTTCACCGACCTGGCGGCGGTCTCCCGGTACACCGCCGAACGGCTCGGCCGCCTCCCCGGGGTCAACGCCGTCCGCACCCACCTGGCGACCGGCTTCTACGCCGAGGGGATCCGCTGGAGGCTGGACTCGCTGGACCCCGCCCAGCGCGTGGAACTGCACGACGATCACCCGGCGGCCAACGGGCCACCACCCGCCGTACGAGCTGAAGTCCGTCGGGAAGACCGAGAGTTGCTCATCAGACTGGGCGTCGACGGCCGCCTCGACCAAGCCGAGCTGGCCGCCGCCACCGGGCTCAGCCCGTCCACGCTGCGCCGCCGCCTCGACCGGCTGGCCGCCTCCGACGCGATCCGCTTCCGCTGTGAGATCGCCGCCCGCGACGCCGGCCGACCGGTCATGACGACCTTCCGGGCGGACCTTCCCCCGGACCGGCTCGACGAGGTCGGCCCCCAGCTCGCCAGACTCCCCGAGGTCCGGCTGTGCGTGTCCGTCACCGGCGCGCACAACCTCGTCCTCTCCGTCTGGCAGCGCTCCCTCGCCGACGTCCAGCGGCTGGAGGCCGCACTCACCCGCCGGTTCCCCGACCTGCGGGTGGCAGATCGCCGGGTGTCGCTGCGTACCGTGAAACGGATGGGCCGGATCCTCGACGCGGACGGACGTGCGGTCCGCGCCGTCCCTATGGACATCTGGCGGGACCCGGTGCCGGTCCGCTGACGGTCTCGGCCGCCGCCTCGCAGGGCACTCCCGCGCTGGGGCGCACCCCCGTCGGGAGGGCCGTGACCTCGTTCGGAACGGGCCACAGGGTGCCGCGGACGGCGGGGCCCGGCCATGACCGAGGTGTCGGGGCCGCCGACGTACCTGCCGGACGGCAGGCTGCGCGTGGGCCCCACCGCCGACAGTCGGCGGACGGCTGCTCTCCGACCTCCACGGGCAGGAGCACCTCCCCGGAAGACTCACAGTCGAATTGACGCGCCGTCTCCGAACACCGGCGAGTAACGGCCGCGCAGCCCCGTTCGGCTGCCCCGGCGTACAACCGGGACTGCCCGCGCCTGCGGCGACCCACGGTCGGAGCCCCACCGGCCCCGGCTCCGCAGTACCCGTGCCCAACCAGGCCGGTTCGGCCGCCCACGAAGCGCCCACTGCCCGGACGGGCAGCGTCGAAGTTCCCCGGCCGGCCCGCGCGCGGGGGCGACATGGTCGAGGCGTCCTCGTCGAGCCGCGCGGGCCGGCGAGGAGGAGGCATCGAGGCGTCCGATCACGACAGGACGGCGAACGGAGCGGCCACCGCGAGCCCGATCAGGCCGACCCCGGCCGCCGTGGCGGGTGAGGCGGGTGAACTCGCAGGCCAGACGCATCCGTTGGTGATGCGGCGGCTCCTGGTCCGGGACGTCGACCAGCTCCTGCTCGGTCAGCTCGGCCACCACCGAGATGCCCCGCAGGTGCAGCCGACGCTCCCGCCACGCCGACCGCGCCGCGAACAGCACGGCAGCACCGAACCCCGCGATCAGCCAGCCGCAGAACCACCCCAGGATCACCTGGACGACCCCGCCCTGGTCGCCCGCCGCGATCGAGAGCCCGACCGGGCACAGAAGGAACAGCACCAGCAGCTCGCGCGCAGGGCCCCACCCGTGATCGGAACGATGGGTGGATGAGTAGCCGGTCACATGAGCCGCAGGGCAGCTTCTAGTCGGCCAGCAGCGCGCACACGAAGTCCTCCTCTACGGCGCGCAGGTGGGCCAGCAGGTCCGGGTTGACCCGCTGGTTCACCTGGCTGGTGACGGAGACGGTGAGGCTGCGGCGCCCGTCCGTGGTGCCCGCGCCGAACTGCGTGTAGCCCGCGGTGTTGCCCGTGTGCCCGAGCACGACGCCGCAGCGGGTGGTGTACTCGAAGATCGCCAGCCCGGCACGGTTGGCGCCCGGGCCGGCGGGCTCGGAGGCGCCCTCGATGAAGGCCCGCTGCTGCTGCCGGGTCTCGTCGCTGATCAGCGGGCCGCCCGCGTACCCGGCCGCGAACGTGTTGAAGTCCCTCGGAGTGGACACCAGGCCGCCCGAGGCCCAGGCGCCCGAGGCGCCGAACTGCGTGCTGACGTCCTCCGGCGGGTCGGGCGGCTGGACGGCGTAGCCGTGCAGGTAGGGCTCGGGCAGCTCGTACCCGGAGGGGAGGCTGGTCTGCGTGAGCCCCAGCGGCCGGTAGACCTGGGAGGCCAGCAGGTCCTCGTAGCGCTGCCCGGTCGCGGCCTCGGCCATCAGGGCGACGGCGATGTTGTCGGAGTTGGAGTACTGGTAGCGGGATCCGGGGGTGAACTCCAGGTCCTCGTCGGCGACGAAGTCCAGCAAGTGCTGGGAGTCGAACACGTGGTGCGGGTCGGCGACGATCAGGTCGACGAAGCCCTGCGCCATGCTGTAGTCCGGCAGCCCGCTGGTGTGATGGAGCAGCTGACGGAGCGTCACCGCTCCCCAGTCGCCCGGCAGCGAGGGCAGCCGGTCGGCGATCGTGTCGTCCAGTCCGAGGAGCCCGCAGTCGACCAGGCGCAGCGCGACCGCGCCGCTGAACGCCTTCGCCGCGCTGGCCAGCCGCATGTGGTCGGTGGAGCGGGGCGGGCGGCCGGTGCCGACCTCGGAGACTCCGGCCCGGAGCACCCGCACGTGCCCGTCCTCGCGCAGTACGGCGATGGCGCCGGGCGGGCCGTCCGGACGGTCGACCAGCTCTTGCAGGCGGGCCCGAAGCTCGCGGTCGTCGCCGCGGGGCTCCGCCGCGGCGGGCGCGGCCGGTGCCAGGGCCATCGAGGCGGCGAGCAGTGCGGTGACCGCGTGCCCTGGACGGCGGGTGGGCCGCGGTCGGGCGGTGAGCGGCGAACGGCGGGAGCGCAGTGGCACGGCGGGGCCTCCGGAGGGCGTCGCGGCGACGGGAACGCCCGCCGCTCTGGCCGGAGAGGGATCACCCGTTCGCGGGCCGGGGAAACGGTCGGGCCCCTGCCGTGACCCGCCCGGCCGAGTCGTACCGGCCGAGCGGCCGCAGGCCGCGCGACGGCGACCGGCAGGTCGCGCGTCAGCCGTCGGAGCGGTGCCGGGCGGCTTCGATGTGTCCGAGGTAGCGGTGGGTCCAGTCGCACAGCCCGTCGATCGTCACTCGCAGGGCCTGGCCCGGCTCGGTGAGGGTGTACTCGACCCGTGGCGGCACGACGGGGTGCACCGTCCGCTCGACCAGGCCGTTGCGCTCCAGCATGCGCAGGTTCTGGGTGAGCATCTTGTGACTGATCCCCTCGACCGTGTCCCGCAGCTCACCGAAGCGCAGGGTGCGCTCCCCGAGGGACTCGATGATCAGGAGCGCCCATTTGTTGGCGACGTCCGAGAAGATCTCCCGCGCCAGGGAGTCGGCCCGCCGCAGGTCTGCGTTGTCGGTCGAGCCCGTGAACTGCTTGGTCACCATGAGGTTCCTCAGTCACCGAAAAGTGCGTTCTTCCATGTCAGCGCACACTCTCCTACGGTTCCCAAGTAACCACAAGAGAGCGGACGCATCGTGGCTCGACGGCCTCGGACCGCGGGCGCCCCTGGCGAGGGAGACAGCAGCATGGCCATCACCCTGGTGAACCCCGGTGGACTGCCGGAGATCGACGTCTACCGGCAGGTGTCGATCGCGACCGGCTCGAAGCTCGTCTTCGTCGCCGGACAGGTCGCATGGGACGCCGACGGGGTCACGGTCGGCGACGGCGACCTCGCCGCTCAGGTCGAGCGGTGCTACCTCAACATCGGCACGGCCCTGGCCGGGGTCGGTGCTTCCTTCGACGACGTGGCGAAGCTGACGGTCTACGTCGTCGACTGGACCCCCGACAAGGTGCCCCTGCTCCTGGAAGGGATCGCCCGGGCGGCCGCGAAGCTGGGCGTCACGCCCGTGCCGCCGGGCACGCTGCTGGGTGTCGCGGCGCTGGACGTCCCCGAGCATCTGGTCGAGATCGAGGCCACGGCCGTCATCGACTGATCGGGCGCTTCCGAACCGCCGGACGTGTGCGGATCGTTGTCGGGTGCGGAGCGGTCGAACGGGGCACCGGTTCCGGCGGCGGGGCGCGGGACCGGTACGGCGCGCCGCCCCGGCACCAGGCCCGGGAGCGGTCACGAACGCACGGCCGAGGGCGCGGAGGCGAGCCCGGCGGAGAACGCCTTCGGTGCCCGGCCTGCTACGGGACGGCGATCTGCTCGGTCCTGTTCGCCCCGATCACCTCGATTCCCCTGGTCCCCAGGATGCCGTCCAGCGGCAGGGAGACCGTGTACGGGGTGGTGGCGGGGAGCCCGATGCCGGGCAGCGAGCCGATGACCTCGATGCCCCAGTACTCCGGACGCTCGATGTAGACCAGCGGCGAGAGACGAACCGTCATGTTCACGTAGGGCATGACGCCGTTGACGACCAGGATGAAGGTGCCCGGAACGATCCCCGGGACGGCCTTCGCCTCGTCGAAGTCGATGATGCGCACGGACTCCGGCGTCGGCAGATCCGCGTAGTTCTTCACCATGGTCGGTCCTCTCGTCGCTGTGACGTCACCAGTCACTTCGTCGACGCAGACTAGTGGACATTCGTCTACGAACCGCATGTCCAACACGCCCGCGTACCTGGCGGCGGAACGCGGCTCAGCCCGGCTGCGCGGCAGCCTCCTCGTCGGCGGCCTCGCGGACCATCTCCTCGTACCGCGCTTCGGCCTCCTCGCGGGTGTCGGCCTCCTCGACGTAGCGGGAGTAGGGCCCGAACCGGGCGGCGCCGTAGACGATGACGCCCTGTCCGGCGTCGTAGCTGATCAGCTCGATCCACAGGTCGTCGGACACGTCCGTACGGAGCAGGGTGGTCTCGAACTCGTCGTTGAGGAGTTCCTCGACGTGCTCGTAGTGGGGGAAGTCATCGGGGTGGGCGAAGATCAGGCGCACAGGGTCTCTCAGGGGTCGGGCGGTCGACGGCGCGCGCGGCCTCGCCCGGCAGGCGGGGACACGTGCAGGCCGGGAACGCGGGCCGCGCTCCCGGTGCCACCGTAGTCACCCGCACCGACAGTACGTCGCATCGGACGGAGGCACCCCGCACGCGCTCAGATCCACCCCTCCTCCCAGGCGCGGCGGGCCGCTTCGTGGCGGGTGCGGACGGCGAGTTTGGTGATGGCACCGGAGAGGTAGTTGCGGACGGTGCCGGGAGCGAGATGGTGCTCCGTGGCGAGGGCACTGATGGCCTGGCCGTGGTGGACGGCGCGCAGCACGTCCAGTTCGCGGGGGGTGAGGGGGCAGGGGGTTTCGGTGAGGGCGTGGGTGGCGAGCTGGTGGTCGATGTAGCGGCCGCCGTCGTGGACGTCGCGCAGGATCGCGGCCAGGCGGGTGGCGGGGGTGGTCTTGGGGACGAAGCCGTGGATGCCCGCGGCCAGAGCGCGGCGCAGCACCCCGGGCCGGGCGTGGCGGGTGACGAGGACGGTGGGGACGGGGCGGTGGCGGTGGATGGCCTGGGCGGCGGAGATGCCGTCGAGGTGGGGCATCTCCAGGTCCAGGAGGGCGATGTCGATCGGGTGGCGGGTGGCGGCTTCGACCGCTGTGGGGCCGTCAGGGGCCTGGGCGACGACGGTGAGGTCGGGTTCGAGGCCGAGGAGCGCGGCGAGGGCGCCGCGGGTGAGGTCCTCGTCGTCGGCGAGCAGGATGCGGATCACTCGGGGGTCTCCCGGTGGCTGTGGCCGGTCAGTTCGAAGTGGCCGTCGGGCTGGGTGGCGATGCGTACGTACCCGCCGATGGCGTGGAAGCGTTCCTGCAGTCCGGCCAGGCCGCTGCCGGGCTCCGCCGGGCGTGAGGGGGCTCCGTCGTTGCGCAGCAGGACGCGGGCCCGGCCCGGGCCGGCGGTGATGGTGATGCGGCAGTGGCGGGCGCGGCTGTGGCGGAGGATGTTGGTGACGCCCTCGCGGACCAGGGCGGCGAAGGCCGGCTGGAGCTGGTGGGGGATGCGTGCGGCGTCGCCGTCGATGGTGGTGGTGATCCCGGCGGCCTCCAGGATTCCCGCGGCGTTGGTCAGTTCGGTACTCAGGCTGGCTCGCCGGTAGCCGTGGACGACGGCCCGGGACTCCTCGAGTGCGCTGCGGGCCAGTTCGGAGATCTCCCGGACCTGTGTGCGTGCCTCGTGGTCGCTGCGGCCGATCAGCCGCTCGGCCAGCTCGCCCTTGAGCGTGATGACCTGGAGCCGGTGGCCCTGGAGGTCGTGCAGATCGGCGGCGAACCGCAGCCTCTCCTCGGCCACGGCGAGGGTGGCCGTGGTCTCGCGGAGGTGTTCGGCCTCCAGCACCGCCCGCCACAGCCGGACCAGCATCAACTCCACCCCGGCGATGAACAGCACCATCCCCGCGCCGGTCGCCGCCGGCACCCCGGGCAGTAGTTCGGGGTGGTCGTGACGCCACTGCGCCACTGCCTCGCCCAGCACCGCGCAGCCCACCGCGACCGCCGTCAGCAGCCGGCGGCGCGCCCGGGCGGGCAGGGACAGGGCCAGCGCCGCCGCCATGGCCCCTGGCAGCATGGCCCAGTCGAGTGCGGTGTACGGGCGGTCCGCCATCTCGCCCCACATCGCGATCGCCGCGGCCAGCAGCAGGAAGCTCCACCGCCCTCCGGCGGTCGCGGAGCCGTGGAGGGGGGCCCGGCCCGCGCGGCCGACGGGGACCGCCCGGCGGATGAGACGCGTGTGCTGGACCGCGACGGCGATCAGCACCGGAGCAGCCATGACCTGGGTCCTGGTGCCCAGGTTGAACGCGAGGTCGTTCGCGGCCAGCAGCAGCCAGAGGGGGCCCAGGGCGAGCAGCGTCCAGCAGGTCAGGCGGCCCAGCCGCCCCGGCTCGGCCGTCCTGGGCCCCGCAGGTGAGATGATCATTTCCGGTCAGCCTAGAGTCCGCCGTCGCCGTCTGTCTGTGGCCGAACCAGCCAAACGTCATGACAGTTGTCACCGGCCGACCATGACACGGCCCGCCCGGCTCGTGGCATCGGCCACTACCGGCGCCCGGTGCGCCACGACGAGACTTTTCCTCACCCGGACCGCGGAGGTCCACGGTCCGGGCGCGTACCGACCGCCGGCCGGTACGGACCCCGACCCCGGTTCCTGTCCCGCGCATGCGATCTCCGAGGAACCGATCCTGACCAGGGTCCTCAAGCTTCTGGACACAGAGGCCCGCCTCACGCAGAGCGCCGCTGCCGTCGTGTGCCTCACCACGGCAGCGGCACTGCTGCGAGGCCCGAAGCATCGCCAATGACGCATACGCACGCGCATGACCTTCCTGCTCCTGTACGAGGCGTGTGCGCGCACTCGTCGTCGCGCGCACGTCTCATCCCTGTTTCCGCGACCGCTGGAGAAACACAGATGACCACCACCCGCAAGGCGCGCCTGCGCACCGTCGCCGCCTCGGCCACCACCGCCGTCGCGGTGGGCCTGCTGGGCCTGGGCACCGCTCCCGCCGCCCATGCCGACCCCCTCCCGACCCTTTGCAACCCCGCCGTGGACCACGCCACCACGGAGCCCTTGAACCTGCAAGTCACGCCCCTCGTCACCGACTTCCTCATCTACAACGTCACCGCGGGCACCACCGGACAGCACAGCGACACCCTGAGCCGGGTCAGCTCGGTGACCACCACCGTCGACAACAGGACCGAGATCACCGCCAGCGCGAGCGCGCTGTTCGCCAAGGTCGAGGTCAAGATCGGCTTCTCGGTCCAGAAGACCACCTCCAGCACCACCACCCAGACCGTCAGCGACACCTGGAACCTCGTTTCGCCCGGACGGTACGGCCTCTACCGTGGGACCCGCGTCGTCACCGGCCAGTACGTCAACCGCATCTGCGCCCAGACCGGCCCCACCACCGGCATCTGGGTCACCACCTCGTCGAGCCCCGGGACCTTCACCACCTACGAGTCCCCGGAGATCGGCTCGGTCGGCTGCGCCCCCGTCCAACCGGCCGGCACCGTGCGCCGGGCGGCCCAACTCCTCATCAGCAGCTGCTGACCGTGCCCACCGACCTGACGACGGAGGACCTCGTGACGAACCCACTGCGCCACCCCACCACCCGCCGGGGCACGGCGCTGCGCGCCCTCGGCGCCGCCGCCCTCGCCTCACTGGCCGGCCTCACCCTGCTCGCCGGCCCCGCGTCGGCCGCGCCCCGGGGTCCGGCGTCGAGCGAGTGGCACGGCTACGTCTGCGACGACGGCTACTACCGGATCAAGACGCCCTTCGGACAGCTCGTGGAGAGGAACCAGGCCAGCCCCTGGGGGCAGGCCGTTCAGAGCCCCGACAGCGGTGGCTACCACCAGCAGTGGAAGATGTGCCACTACAACGCCGACAACCAGATCTTCATCTTCCGCAGTCGGCAGAACGAGAACACCTGCCTGGGCGTCTGGAAGCAGAACCCGAACGACACGACCGAGGGACTGGCCGACGGCGCCAACTTCAACGTGTTCGACTGCTCGGGGTGGATCTACCTCAACCAGCTCTTCACACTGGTCCACACCTCGCCCGGCTCCAGCGAGGTACTTCTCCGGATCGCGCACAGCGGGAGCTTCGCCACCGTCGCCGACCCGGCCGGCTCCGCCGGTTCGCCCGTGGCCCAGTACTCCTACCGGGCAACCGTCTTCACCCTGGAGCACCTTGCCGGCTGACGGCCCCACACCACCCGGGGGCCCGGCCCGCACAGCCGGCCCCCGGGCCCCACCCGTGGCCCGTTAGCCCCGGTCACGGGGTCGAGGTGATGACGACGGCGGCGGCGGATTCGCGTGATCGTCGCAACGCCGCCGGTCTCGTCGCTGACCGAGTGGTGACGGTGGCATCAGCGGGCGACGGCCGACAGGTCGCTCCGACCGGCGGGAGTGCTGCCCCGAGCGTGTGCTGTTCCTCTGCGCTACGGTTCGAGCCCTTCGAGCCACTCGGCCACGTCCAGGGACTGTTGCAGAGCGATTTCGAAGCGGGCGGGGTAGACCTGAGCGAGGCTTCGGCGGATGGCGACGGCTTCTCGGACGGCGGCCAGGCCTTCTTCGCGGCGGCCCGCACCCCCCAGTTCGACGGAGAGGTTGTTGAGGGCCATCGCCAGGTCGGGTAGGTAGGCGCTCGGGTCGGCCGCCACGAGGGTGCGGTAGTGGCCGGTGGCTTCCTCGATCGCGGCCAGCGCTTCGGCCCGCCGGCCCGCACCACCCAGCTGGGTGGAGAGGTTGTTGAGGGCCTTGGCGAGGTTGGGTCGGTGGGCGTCGGGGTTGGCCGTTGCGAGGGTGCGGAAGTGGCCGGTGGCCTCAGCGGCGGCGGCCAGGCCTTCGTCCTGTCGGCCGACGTCGCCCAGCCTGGTGGAGAGGTTGACGAGGGTCAGGGCCAAGTTGGGTCGGTAGGCGTCGGGGTTGGCGGTTGCGAGGGTGCGGTAGTGGCCGGTGGCTTCTTCGATCGCGGCCAGCCCTTCGTCCCACCGACCCACCTCGCCCAACTGGATGGAGAGGTTGTTGAGGGCCATCGCCAGGTCGGGTCGGTGGGCGCTCGGGTTGGCCGCTGCGAGGGTGCGGTAGCGGGCGGTGGCTTCCTCGATCGCGGCCAGCCCTTCGTTCCACCGACCTGCACCGCCCAACCGGACGGAGAGGTTGGTGAGGGCCATGGCGAGGTCGGGCAGGTGGGCGCCCGGGTTGCTGCTGGTGAGGGCACGGTAGTGGCCGACGGCCTCCGCAGCGACGGTCAGTCCCTCGCTTCCGCGCCCGACCTCGCCCAGCCCGACCGAGAGGTTGGTGAGGGATTTGGCGAGGTCGGGCAGGTGGGCGTCGGGATTCGTCGCGACCAGCGTGCGGCGGATGGCGGTGGCCTCAGCGGCGGCTGCCAGCCCTTCGTTCCGTCGGCCCACGGCTCCCAGCCGGGCGGAGAGGTTGTTGAGCGCCTTGGCGAGGTCGGGCAGGTGGGCACCGGGGTCGGCCGCTTCCAGGGTGCGGTAGTGGGCGGTGGCCTCAGCGGCGGCTGCCAGCCCTTCGTCCCGTCGGCCCACGTCCGCCAGCCGGACGGAGAGGTTGGTGAGGGCCATCGCCAGGTCGGGTCGGTGGGCGCTCGGGTCGGCCGCTGCGAGGGTGCGGTAGTGGGCGGTGGCTTCCTCGATCGCGGCCAGCCCAGCGTCCAGCCGGCCCGCACCACCCAGTTCGACGGAGAGGTTGTTGAGGGCCATGGCGAGGTTGGTCAGGTGGGCACCGGGGTCGGCCGTCGCGAGGGTGCGGTAGTGGTCGGTGGCTTCCTCGATCGCGGTGAGGCCCTCGTCCCGCCGGCCCACCTCTGCCAGCCGGACGGAGAGGTTGTTGAGGGTCATGGCGAGGTCGGGGAGGTGGACGCCGGGGTCCGTTGCCGCCAGGGTGCGGTGGTGTTCGACGAGTTCGTGGCAGAGGCGGGCCGCGGTGGAGGCAAGACGCTGGCTGGCGTGGGGGAGTAGGCCGTAGAGCCCGGCGAGACGGTGGGGTGGGGTGCTGGAATCACCGGTGATGGCGTCGAGGGCGGCGATCAGGGGCCCCGGGTGGTCGGTGCGGATGGCGGTGGTGACGATGTGTCGGGCCATCTGCCGGTCGTGGCGCAGACAGAGATCGGTGAGGTGGTTCTCAAGGCGCCGGTGGAAGACGGGGTGGGCGGCGGCGCGGCTGTAGACGGTGAGGAGCTGTACGGCCCGGCCTTCGTCGGCGTCGGTGAGGAGGTGGTCGGCGAGACGGGGGTCGGTGTCGAGGGTGCGGCCGATGTGGCGCTCGGCGAGGCGGTCGGGCTGCAGTGATCCCCAGGGCGGCCCGCCGGGGGCGGCGTCGGCGGGGTAGAGGGTGGCGAGCCAGGCGGTGACCTGGTCGCGGCGGTCGCGGGGCTGGTCGGCGAGTGCCGGGAGTCGTCGCCAGAGCCGGTCGGCGTGTTCGCGGTCGCCGGCGCCGACGAGGTGGGCGGCGGCGAGTGCGGTCTTCAGGGTTGCCGTGCTCAAGGCGGGGCTGAGGCCACGGGCGGTGGCGCTGTCGCGCCAGTACCGGCTCTCGTGGCCGAGCAGCCGGTCCTCGACGTCCTGTGCCCGCCCGTGTGTCCCGCCGTTTCCCGCCGGTCCGGGTCCGCCGATTCGGGGTTCGGGCCCGGTGGCGTCGAGGAGGTCGGCGAGGGCGGTCATGTGGAGGGTGAGGGCGTTGCCGTAGGCATCGTGGCCGAGGTGCCGGGGCACGGGCAGGGAGTCGGCGGCCGCGGTCCAGTCGTGTCCGGCGAGGCCGTGGACGAGGGGGAGGGCCGTGGCGAGGGCGTGGACGGCTTCGCGGTAGTGGCCGGCCCGCCGGCCGGGGTCGTCTTCGAGGGGGGTGAGGCGGTGGGTGCGGGCCGTGGCGAGGTGGTCCTCGGCCTGGCGGGTGGCGGTGGTGGCCTGTTGCCACCAGTCGCCGGCGGTCCGGGCGAGCAGGAGCAGCCTGAGGGGGCTGGTCCCCGGGTGTTCGGCGGCGGCTTCGATCAGGGCCCCGAGCTGCTCGGGGCGGGTCTCGGCGTAGTCGAGGACGACCAGCACCGGCTTCGCCGCCCGCCGCACGTCCAGCAGCTGGGCTGTCGTGGCGGCGGCCCGCGGCCACAGCACCGCCCAGCCGTCGGCAGTCAGCAGGTGGGCGAGGTGGTGGGCGAGGCGGGTCTTGCCCTGACCGCCCGGACCGTGCAGCAGCCACACTCCGAACCCGCCCAGCGCGCACCACGCGGTCATCTCGGCGAGCAGGTCCTCGCGGCCGTGGAAGGGAACGGTCTGCCGCCCGGCCTCCAGCAGCGCCGCCGGTGTCGCAGGAACGGGCCGGCCGGCAGGAGAGCCGGCGCGGTCGGTGAGGTCCTGGAACTCCACCGGCTCCAGACCCCCGACCGGGCCGGCACCGTGCTCGGCCAGGGCGGCGCGGAACGCCGGGTCGTGGTGGAGGACGTAGGCCGGGACGACGTTCAGCCGGCCGTGGGCGGAGTGGTTCCGATCCGCGGCCACGACGCCGGTCAGGTGGCGGTCGCAGAACATCGCGGCGCCGGACAGGCCGCCCCACGGCGACGTCCCGCCGCCGCGCCACCCGGACACGGGCGTGCGCAGGTCCATGACGTACTGGTTACCGACGAAGCCACTGCCCGGGTTCACCTCCCCGCGTAGCTGAGAGGCCTCGATCGGACGGCCGTGGCGCTGGGCCTCGTCCGGTACGCCCCAGGTCTCGCACCGCGCGCCAGGGCGTCTGGTGACCGTGCGCCCCCACCGGACGGGCGCGGTCGGCGGCTGCCAGTGCTCGGAGTCGTCGACCAGGACCAGTGCGGCGTCGTCACGCTCCTTCGGTGTGCCGGCCCACACCACGCGCCCGCCCGCGCTGCCGGTACCGCCCGGGTGGAACACCTCCACCCTCGTGCCGACAGGTCCGGTGACGTGGGCGGAGGTCAGGACGAGCCGGCCACCGACCGCGTATCCCGACCCCGACCCCGACCCCGATCCGTGACCGGGCCCCCTCGGCCCGGTCACGGCGGCCACCCGTTCCTCTTCCACCCCGACCGAACCCGTCCTGTGTACCTGACGCACGGTCACGCCGATGCGAACACCGTAGGACCCCGGGCCGGGCTCCCGCAGCTGATCCGCCGAGCCCGTGGCCGCTGCGGGGAGCGGCACGACGGGTTCGGCTCCGGCCGGGGTGGACGCTCAGTACGGCGTCGGCCCAGGTGCCGTCCCCCGGGCACGGGTGCGATCTGCGGGACGGGCGGTGCGACGAAGCCGTCCCGTCGCCCGTCCCGCAGGCCGTCCCGCAGGCCGCTCGGGATCCTCAGGAGGAATCGGTGGCCTGGTAGAGCGTGGTCCAGAAGTCGTGGATGAGCCGCGCCGAGTCCGGGGTGGACATCCCGACCTGGGTGAGCAGGATTCCGGTGAGCCGGTCGTCCGGGTCGGCGTGGACGGTGGTGCCCGTACCGCCGTCCCAGCCGAACTGACCGACGGGTGCGTAGTCGCTCCGGTGGGTGCGCACCGCCATCCCGAAACCCCAGCCGCCCTGCTGCCCCTGGCCGACCGTCATGTGGGCGATGCTCCGGTACATGGCGTCCCGGGAGGCCTGCTGCCCGGGTGTGAGGCGGTTGGTGGTCATCAGCTCGACGGCGGACCGGGACAGGACCCGTTCGCTGCCGTGCACCCCGTGATCGAGCAGCATCCGGAAGTAGGCGTGGTAGTCGTCGACGGTGGAGACCAGCCCGCCGCCGGCACCTTGGAAGACCGGGGGCCGGCTGGACCGTCCGCCCTCCGCCTCGTCCCAGACGTGGAACTCCCCGGTCTGCGGGTCGGGCCCGTACAGGGGCGGCAGCCGGTCGATCTTCTCGGCGGGCACGTGGAAGGCGGTGTCCTTCATCCCGAGCGGTTCGAGGACGCGTTCGCGCAGGAACGTCTCCAACGGCCGACCCGTGACCCTGGAGACCAGCACGCCGAGTACCTCGTTGCCGAGGTCGTACTGCCACCGCTCTCCGGGTTGGTACGACAGCGGCAGTTCCCCGAGGCGGCGCATCCACTCGTCCGGGTCCGGTGCCGGGCCGGACGCCACGCTGTAGTCGAGGCGTTCGAAGGTGGCGGCCCGGATCGGGGACTCCAGCAGATCGAAGTCCAGTCCGAGCCCGAACGTGGAGGTCAGCAGATCCCGTACGGTGATCGGCCGCCGCGCGGGCACGGTGTCCTCCAGCGGGCCGTCGGGCCGCTTCAGGACCCGGCGGTCGGCGAGCTCGGGGAGCCACGGGTCCACCGGCTCGTCCAGCCGAAGCCGGCACTCGTCGAGCAGGATCATCGCTGCCGCCGTCGTGACCGGCTTGGAGGTGGACGCCATCCGGAAGATCGTGTCCCGGCGCATCGGCGCGCCCCCGTCGTGCCGCATGGTCCCGAGCGCTTCGACGTGCGTCCGGCCGTCGCGGCTGACCAGGGCGACGAGCCCGGGAATCCTCCCGGACTCGACGTGCCGTGCCAGCACGTCGTGCAGCCGGCGCAGCCCTGCCTCGGAGAAGCCGCTGTCGTCCCTTGCCATCATGAATCCCCTTGTCCACGGTGTGCGATTCCACGGCGGCCCCGGTGGCTGCCCGGCCCCTTCGTGGCGGCCTTGGAAGGAGCGTGCACCTTGACCCAAGGTCAAGGTCAACGCGACACCTAGGGGGGGCGGGCGGGAGACGAACGGGAGCGGACGCGCGCTACCCTCACCTCTGTGATCATCCGCAACCCCCAGCTCACAGTGAGCGCGAAGGCCGCCTGCGGCCACCGCTCGACCGTGCCCGAGGACGTCCGCGCCGACGCGGCTCGCGAGGGCGCGGCGCCCGGGGACACGGCCGCCCACGATCTGCGGGTGCGTTGAGCCGATGGCAGGCGGGCTCACGATCGGTCAGGCAGCGGCGTTCGTCGGCGTCACGATCAAGACCGTGCGGCACTACCACCGGCTCGGCCTGGTCGCCGAGCCGGAACGTGACGGTTCCGGCTACCGGCGTTACGGGTCGGCCGACCTCCTCCGGCTGGTCCAGGCCCGGACCCTGGCCGGAGCGGGCGTCCCGCTGGCCGAGATCGGCGAGCTGCTCGATGCCGTTCCCGAGCGGTTCGCCGCCGCCCTGGACGATGTCCACCGCCGGCTCACCGCACAGGTCGAGGACCTGATCGCGCGACGCGACACGCTGCACCGGCTCGCCCACGGCGACCGCGCCCTCCTGCCCGACCGGGCCTGCGCGGTCCTGGACCGGCTCGCCGCCCTCGGTTTCGGCCCCGACTACGTCGCCACGCAACGGGAGGCCCTGGTGCTGGCCCGGGCGCTGGCCCCGGAGGTCTTCGACACCTTCCTGACCAGGCTCGAACGCGGACTGGGCGATCCCGAGTTCGTCGAACTGACCAAGCGCGGCCTGGAGGTGGCGTCCTGGCACCCCGACGACCCGCGGATCGAGGAGCTGGCGACCTCGATGGCCGACAAGCTCCTGGCCGGCCGCGCGCTGCTGGAGGTGCCGGCGGGCTCCCGGCGCCGGTCCGACGCCTCCGCCCGGTACGGACTGATCAACCACCACCGGGAGGATCAGGAGCCGGCCATCGCCCGGCTGAACACCCTGGTCGAGGCGCACCTGCGCGCCGCCGGCATCGAAATCCCGCACCAGTGACGGCCGACCGGTAGGACTGACACCGCGGCAGGTACGCCGTACCCCGCCGCCTCCGGACCTGGTCGGCTGCCGGACGGCCGGCCCCGGTGCGACGGCGCCCCGCTCTACGTCGGCGCCCGGCGTCGTCAGTACGGGCAGGCGATGCGCCCCCCGGGGGGGCCTGCGCATGCGTCGGAACGCCTGCGCAGTAGTCGGGTCCGCGCCGCCTCACATCCGGGATCTCAGCACGTCGACCTCACATCCCGGCGCGAACGGGTCGAAGCCGTGCTCGATCAGCCAGCGAACCACCAGCAGGCTTCGCAACGACCACCACGCGTGGATCACGTCGAGGTCGACGTCGGTGCCGTAGCCGGCGACGACGTCGTCGAGGTGCTCCTCGTGTCCGAGCGTGAAGGTGGCGAGGTCGTACAGGGCATCACCCTGGCCCGCCTCGGACCAGTCGATGATGCCCGTGACCTCGTCGCCGTCGACGAAAACGTGGGCGATCTGCAGGTCGCCGTGCGTGAACGCCGCAGTCCACGGCCGGAGCGCGGCCTCGGCGACCTGGCGGTTGCGGGTGACCAGGTCAGCGGACAGGAGACCCTTCGTCACGAGCAGCTCGCACTCGTCGTCGAGTTCGGCCGCCAGCGCGGCGGTGCCGCGGCCGGCCCGGCCGGGCCAGGGCGGCAGCGGTGCGTCGTGCAGCTTCCGGATGGCGGCGCCCGCCGCGGCCCACGCCGCCGACGACCCGGTCGACGGCCCACCGAGGCGCCCGAGCGTCGTCCCCGGGAGCGCGGCGATCGCGAGGACGGGCGGTTTGCGCCACAGGACCTCGGGGGTCGGAACCGGCGCGAGGGACATCGCCTCGACCTCGACGTCGACGCGCGCCTGATCGGCGTCCACCTTCAGGAACACGTCGCCGACGCGCAGGGTGGCGCGCTCGGGATGGGCGACAACGACTTTGACCTCATCCATGGGCGACCAGTATCCCGGGGACCATCGCCGACGTCGCCAGGTTTGTCGCGTGCGACGACGCGGCCGACCAGGTCCTGCTACCCGGCGGCCTCGCGCACGACACCGACCGCTGACCGGCTCAGGCCCACCACCTCTGTCAGGAGCCCTGAGCGCGGCCGAAGAGGCCCTTCCTCCTCGGAGCGGCCACGGGCGCGGGCTCGGTCTCGGCCACCACCTCGACGAGGTTGCCCAGGGTGACCCGGAACGTTCTCCTCTGGTGCCCCTGCGTGACCTCCACCAGCCAGGACCGGTCCGTCAACTGGTAGATACGCCGCCCGTGGTGCGGGTTCCAGTGGTCTCCCAGCCAGCCCCCGGGCCGGAAGGTCCGGGCGGTCTCCACGGCCGCCTCCCGGGCCTGCTCGAAGGTACCCGCCTCCTCCTGGCGGCCGAGCCGCCAGGAGGTGCCGCCGTCGTCGGTCCTGCCCTCGTAGCTCTCCTCGACCAACACGAACCATCTGCCGTCGACCGTCATGCCCGGTCCCACCCCCTTGATCAACGTCGAACCTAGTGTCCTGACCACGCAGGAGGCCACTCAACCGCCTGCCCGGATGGTCCCGGCGAACCATTCCTCCCAGGGCACCGGCGATCACGTTCCCGATCGGCCCGGGCTTCCCCGCCCGGTCCGACGCCAGGGCCCGGCGGGGAAGATCGCTCAGGAGGGTGCGACCTCACGGAGCCGATCCACCGGTTCCGAGCAGGCCCCGGCATCCGGGTGGGACGGGTTCCAGAGCCGGTCGGCTTCGCCCCGGGCGACATGCTCCTCGTAGATCCGCACCTTGTGCCGCATCACGTCCAGGGTCTCCTGCAGCTCCCGGACCTGGGCCTCCACGTGGTCCTGGTGCCGGCGCAGCAGTTCGAGCCGTTCGTGCTCGTTGCCCGTGCCCTGGCGGACCAGCTCGATGTACTGCCGGATCATCGCCAGCGACATGCCGGAGGAACGCAGCTTCGTACAGATCGCCAGCCATCCCAGATCCTCCTCGTGATAGATCCGGCGGCCGTTGGACAGACGGCGTACCGGGTTGGCGAACAGGCCCTCCCGCTCGTAGAACCGCAACGCGTGCACGCTCAGCCCACTGCGCTGCGCCACCTCACCGATGCTCAGGTCCATGAGCGCCCCCCTCACCCAGCTGTTGATCTAGACCCGACTCTAGGGTCTAGCGTCGAGCCGTCGGCCCGTCGGGTCGACGGAACAGGGGAGAAGCATGAGTATCTGGTTTGTCACCGGGGCATCGCGGGGGCTCGGCGCGGAGATCACCCGCGAGGCTCTGGACCGGGGACACCGCGTGATCGCTACAGCGAGGGACGTGTCGGCGGTGCTCGATGCGTACCCGCACCAGCCGGACGGACTGCTGGCGGTGAACGCGGACGTGACCGAACCGGAGCAGCTGACGGCCGCTGTGGAGGCCGGGCTCGCCCGGTTCGGCCGGATCGACGTCGTGGCCAACAACGCCGGGTACGGACTCGTCGGCGCGATCGAGGAGACCTCGGACCAGGCCGCTCGGGCACTGTTCGACGTCAACGTGTTCGGCGTGCTCAACACGCTGCGGGCGACCCTGCCGACGTTGCGCGCCCAGCGATCCGGACATGTCCTGAACATCAGCTCCGTGGCCGGCTTCGCCACCGCGCCGGCGACGGGCCTCTACGGCGCGTCGAAGTTCGCCCTCGAAGGCATCTCCGAAGCACTCCACGGCGAACTCGCCCCCCTCGGAGTCCGCGTCACGATCATCGAGCCGGGCGGCTTTCGCACGGACTTCCTGGGCAGCGCCAGCCTCCGGATCGAGCCGGCCACCATCGCCGACTACAGCACCGCCGCGGGACCGGTGCGCGAGGCACTGGTCCACAACGACGGCCGGCAGCCGGGCGACCCGGCGAAGGCCGCCAGAGCCGTCGTGGACGTCACCGAGACCGCCGAGCCTCCGCTGCGCCTGCAGTTGGGCGCAGACGCGGTCGAGCGTGTCGAGGCGAAACTGGATCTTGTACGGCGTGAACTCGACCAGTGGCGCCACGTAGCACTCTCCACCTCCGTCTGACGGACGAGCGGTCGCCCCGGCCGCCGCCCGCTCGACGGCCGAGCCCGGTCGGTTGAGCGCCCGGGGCTTCCCCCTCTACCGGTCCCCACGATGCCGGACGGTGGACGCGCGAGGCCCTCGCCCGGCGCCCTCCCAGGGGCGCCTGGCGAGGGCCGTTCCGCTGTCGGACGGCCGCGTGCCGTCAGAGCCCTCCGCCAGACATCCTCCGTCAGGCGCCCACGGTGAGGTCCCCGTGGGCAGGTGCGTCCTCGAAGGCCTCCTGGTAGTCGGCGTTGGCGATCGGACGCAGGGCGAAGAATCGTTCCGGCAGATCGAAGGCGTCGACCAGGGTGAGGGACTGGTCGGCGAGCCGGGCGATGGCCTGCTCGATCAGGTCGGGCAACTCGTCGAGCCGGGCGGCCGTCAGGTGCCGCTCACCGTGCAGCGTGCCGCTGCGGGCCTGGAGACGCCGCAGGGTGAACACGAGGTGCAGGTCCAGGAGCGCCGCGCGGGCCTGCGGATCGGTGGCGCGCACCGCCCAGGCCAGCAGGGCGGCCCCGGCCTGGTGCTCGGCCCGGGCGGTGACGGCGTCCAGGGCGGCGGGAGCGGCGGCGTTCCAGCGGCGCAGGCCGTCGCCGGCGGGTGCCTCGCGAAGCCGGGCCCGCGCGCGGACCAGCAGGAGGTGCTCGGCGGTCTGCAGCAGTCTCTGACGGACGGCCGGGTCGCTCAGGCTGCCCTCGGTGGCGCCGGCCGGCGGCGGATCCCGGTCGAGCAGCAGTTCGGCCCCGGTCTTCGCCCAGAGCGCGAGGTTGTCACCTTCGGCGGTGATCGTCCCTTCGACGTCGATGGCCGCGGAAACGATTCCGTTGACGGGGAGGAGGCCCTGGGCCCCGCAGCGCTCACGGCACTCGATCAGCAGGGCACGCGCCTGCCAGGTGATCCAGCCCTTCGCCACGGCGACCTGGCGTTCCGCGACGGTGACGGCCTCCGGGTCCGTGCGGTCGCGCTCGGCCCACCGGGCGGTCGCCACCCGGTGCAGTGCCGTCATCGCGTAGGCGGTGGCGAGCCCTTCGACCAGCGGACCGTGGTGGGTGCGGTGCGCCCACACGGGTACCCGGCGGTCCGGCCGGGCACCGGTCACCCGGCGGTGGTGGGCATAGCGGACGGCGGTGGCCAGCGCGGCCCGGGCGGCGCCGATCCCGCTGGCGCTCATGCAGAGCTTGCCGAGGGTGACCCGGCCGATTCCGGTGAGGAACCGTTTCCGCTTGCTGCCCACCGCGCTGGTGAAGGTGCCGTCGTCCGCGAGCCGGCCCTGCTCGCCGGTCAGCAGCGCCTCGTACGGCAGGCGGACCTGGTCGAAGGAGGTCAGGCAGTGGTCCACCGGACTTCCCGGGCGCAGCGGCAGCGGTCGCACGGTGATCCCGGGCAGGGTGCCCCGGTGGTCGGTGAGCGGGACGAGGAAGAGGAACACGCCGTGGTCGCGGCCCTCGACCAGCAGCCGTGCGGCCACCACGGCGGACTTGGGGCCGCCGGCCAGACTGGTGTTGGGCATGAACTTCCGGGCGCCGACGTGCGGGGTGTGCAGGGTGAACGTGCGGTCGGCCGGGTCGTAGGCGGCGGTGGTCTCCAGGGCGGTGGCGTCGTTGCCGTGCGCGAGCTCGGTGCAGAGGAAGGTGCCGATCCGGTCCATGGCGGCGTACTCGGTCAACGGCCGCTTGGGGTGGGGATCGTGGTCGAGCAGGCTGCCGAGGAAGAGATTGTAGTGAATGCCCGCGAGGACGGTGAGTGCGCCGTCCAGTGGGCCGGTCCACTCGTGAAGGGCCGTCAGCCGGTAGGGGTCGCGGGAGAGTTCGAAGGGATCGGTGATTCGGTTCAGACGACGCAGACGCCGGTAGGAGGCGTCGAGCTGGTCGGAGAGATCGGTCTCGTGCTGCCGGTGCATCGACGGGTCGGTGGCCAACTCCTGCCAGGGGCCGTGCACCTGGGCCCGGTCGGCCCCGAAGAGGAGATGGCGCAGCTCCGTGACGGCGGGGTCGGGGGTGCCGGGTTCGGCGTCGGCACTGCGGGTGCCGGGAATCGGGATCATGTTCTCACTAATGGCTCGCCCCTCGCGGATGACACGGTGTTGTGATCAAGGTCACCCGGGGTGGCCGTTCCCTGCCTGCCTGTGACCGCCCGCCCGGTCTGCGGACCGCAGGTCGAACGGCGATCCCCGCGCCCACCCGCTCCCGGTGGCAGGCCGGGAGCCCGCCACCCCGCGGTTCGGGTGACGGGCTGCCAGGGGTGGATCCGCGAAGCGGGTCAGTCCCGCAGGGCGAGCACCAGGGCCGGGACGGCGAGCAGGAGTAGCAGCCAGGGTTCGGCCAGGACGACCACTCCCAGGCCGGAGTAGGCCGCGATCTCCGCGGTCCGCTGCCGGGTGCGCCGACGCTTCTTCACGGCCTTCTTGTCGGCCTTCCGGTCCAGCTTTCCGTCGTGCTTCTCGGCGTGCGTCTCGTCGTGCTTCTCGAACGACTGCGCCAGCTCGCCTCGGTTGTCGAACATCGGGTCCTCCATCGAATGGTCGTGATCTGGGATGCGGTGCTGCGGTTGGGGAGTGGAGCCGCGGGGTCGGCGCTCGCGATCCAGGGGCCGTGAATCGGGCGACGCCGGGGTGCTCCTGTCGACGGCGGTGTCGGTGGTGCGTTCGGCGGTGAGGGGTCATGCCTGACCGATCATGCAGCAGACTAGGTGTGGTCAATCACTCACTCTCTTGCCCGATCGGATGGCCGTCTGCGGGCTGCCATCTGGTCGGACGATTGAACCCGTAGGAGTAGGGGGTTAACGTCGCCGTTCCGTTTGCTTGTGAGTAATCAACCACTCATTCTCTGGGGCGTCAACCCTTCAAGCGCTTCCGCGGCGGGCACTGCGGTCCTCAGCTGCCGAGGGCTGCCATCACCTCGCGGAGCTGCGCGAGCGGCTCGGGACCGCAGATCCGCACCACCACCGTCTGCGCGCCGGCGTCCGCGAGCGTGCGGAGCGCTGCGGTGGCCTCGGCCGCCGTGCCCCCGGCCGCGAACGTCGCCGACTCCTCGCGCCCCAGCCACTGCGCGTGTCCCGCCACGGCGTCCCGCAGGGCCGGCGCCGCCGCGCCTCCCACGCCCACGAAGGTGAAGGCGGTGATCGTGTAGTCCGCGCCCGCGCCGCCGCGCTCCGCGGCGGCGCGGACCGCGCGCAGATCCGCCGGGCCGTGGCCCTCGGCCACGAGCGTGCCCTGCGCGGCGCGGCCGGCCAGCTCCAGAGACTTGGGCGAGACGACGCCCGCAATCACCGGCGGCACCGCATCCTTCGCCGGCGGGTGGACCAACTCCACCCCGTCGATTCGCAGTTCACGCCCGTCCACGGTGACGCGCTCGCCACGCAGCAGGCCGCGCACCGTGTTCAGGGTCTCCTCCAGCAGCGCCAGCGGCGACCGCGGGGCCACACCGACCTGCTGCATCCACTCCCGCGCACCGTGACCGATCCCGGCCACCAGCCGGCCGGGGAAGACCCTGGCCAGGGTGGCCACCTCCATCGCCAGCAACGCGGGGCTGCGCAAGGGCGCGGGCGCGATCCCGATGCCGACGCGGAGCCGCTCGGTCGCGCCCAGAGCCACCGCCGCCGCCGAGATCCCGCCGTTCCACCCCAGATCCTCGACGACCCACAGGTCGTCCACCCCCAGCGCCTCGACCTCGCGCGCGAAGGCGGGCAGCCCGGCCGGGTCCCAGGAGCGGTCGTACATCACACCGATACGAAAGGCCGTCATAAAGGGTCAAGCTATAGGGCGGGCATGGTCGCCGCCTACCTCATGGTCCAGCCCACACCCGCACCGCCCGGCGCCCACCCACGCCGTGATCCCGGACAGGTCCTCGGCCCTCGGGTGCTACGGCGAGCTCCGGAGCGGCCGGCGGCGGGTGGTCCGGGCAGGAGTCCGCCCTGCGGAGGAGACATGACGCGACAGGCCGGTACGTCCCTCAAGAAGTCGGGGCCCGCTGCCGAGAAGGCGGATGTGACCTACTCATCGACGCGCCGTGCGCTGCTGACCGGTACCGCCCTCCTCGCGGCCGGCGGACCATCGGTGCCGGCCGCCGCCTCGCCTGCCCGCACGACCGGCCGGGCCATCAGGGAACGCCAGGTGGACGACCGGCTGATCGAGCTGACCGTCGACTCCGCGGCCCTGGGCCGCACCGTCCCCGTCGCCCTCCTGACCCCTCGCGGCTGGGACCGCCGAAAGCCCGGCGACCGGTGGCCCACGCTCTACCTCCTGGCGGGCGGCGACGGCGACCACACCACCTGGGCCACCATGTTCAAGGTTCAGGAGCTGGCCGAACTCCACGACGTCCTCGTGGTCATGCCGGCCATGCCGCTCTTCGGTTTCTGGACCGACTGGTGGAACCACGGCCGGGCCGGCGGACCCCTGGTGCGCACCTACTTCCTCCGCGAAGTCATCCCCCTGGTCGAACGCGACTACGGCGCCGGACCCTGCCGCGCTGCGGCCGGAGAGTCCCAGGGCGGCTTCGGGGCGTTGGGCATGGCCGCCCGAATCCCGGGCCTGTTCGGCGCCGTGGCCGCCTTCAGCGCCCCCTTCCACCCCGTCCGCCACCCGGAGATGTGGCTGTCCGGCGCGGCCTATGTGGGCCTGGACGGCTACGCCATCTGGGGAGACCCTTGGAAGCAGTGGGACGTCTGGCTGGACTGGGACCCGTACTACCGGGCCGAAGGGCTGCGGAACACGCCCGTCTACCTCTCCTCCGGCGACGGCACGCCCGGCCCGCTCGACGCCGACGAGCCGGAGGTCCACATCCCCGGCACCGAGAAGTGGATCGCCCTGTTCCCCGACGACGTCGTCTCCGTCACCGAGGCCGCCTGCGGCTTCGAGGCCCGGGCGCTGGACCGCAGGCTCAAGGGCCTGGGGGCGCCGGTCACCACGCACGTCTTCCCCGGCACCCACACCGGAACCTACGGGTACCGCGAACTCCGCCACGCCCTGCCGATACTGCTGGACGCCCTCCGCCCGTAGCAGCACGGGGGCGAACCTTGCCTCCGGTCGTCGGGTCAGGCGAACTCGTGCGCGTAGGGGTTCGGTTGCAGCCTCGGCGACCCGGCCGATCCGGTGTGGGCGTGTGGGCCCGGTGGGGGCGGTGGGGGCGGTGCTTCAGCGGGGGGCGGATGCGGGGGAGAGCCCGATCTCGGCGAGGAGCAGCCGGAGTTGCTGCTCGGCGAGATCGGAGGTCTCGTTCCTCAGCCAGCGGAGGTGGCCGAAGGCCTCAAGGACGGCGAGCCCGTGCAGCCGGGTCCAGGCTCCGAGGATCGCGGCCGCGGCGGCGGTCGGGAGGCCGGGGTGCAGTTCGGCGGCGTAGCGGGCCAGGGCCGGGTCGGGTGCGACGTCGTCGGGCAGGCGTAGCCGGCCCTCCTGCCAGGCCTCGACGAACAGGGGCGCGAGTGCCCCGCCGACGCGTCGGGTGGCGGTGCTGGTCGGGCCGTCCGGTGGGGCGGCGTAGCCGGGGACGGGGGTGCCGTAGATCAGGCCGAACTCCTGGGGGTGCTCGACGGCCCATCGGCGGTAGGCGGCGAGTGCGGCGAGCAGCCGGTCGGCCACGTCGGCGTCCGGGTCGGCGTCGCGGGCCTGTTCGAGGGCGTCGCCGAGCCGGTCGAAGGAGTCGGTGATCAGCGTGGTCAGCAGCGCGTCGCGGCTGTCGAAGTAGCGGTAGAGCCCGGCGGGGCTCATGCCGAGGTCGGTCGCGACCGTGCGGAGGGAGAGCTGGGCGGCTCCGACCTCGCGCAGTTGGCGCAGGGCGACGGCCTTGATCTCGTCCAGGGTCTCGGCGCGGAGCCGTTCACGGCGGGTGGGTGAGGGCATGCGAACACTCTAGCAAAGTGCGACTGCCGTTTACATCGCGAACACTGCTCGCTAAAGTGCGAACACTAGTCGCACAGTGAACGCCACTCGCAAGGAGTTCGTGTCCATGTCCGTGACCCATCACCCGGTCCCTCTGTCCGGCGTCCCGCCCCGCGCCTTCGACCCCCGGCGCACGGCCGCCGTTCTGCTGGCCGTCGAGGGCCTCCTCCTCATCGTCCCGATCGTGGTGCTCGGAGCCGCGATCGGTTGGCCCGCGAGCCTCGACGACCCCGCCGCCATCGCGCTGCCGCGGCTGCTGGAGAACGAAGGTGCCGTCCGCGCCGGATACGCCGTCTACCTGGTCTACTCGGTCCTGTTCCTGCCGGTCGCGGTGTGGACCGGCAGGGCCCTGACCGGCGGTACGGAGAGCCTGCTCACGCGTCTGGCCGTCGGGTTCGCCGTCGCCTCGACCCTCGCCCGCACGATCGGCATCTCGCGCTGGCTGCTGGCGATGCCCGGCCTCGCCGAGACCTACGGCGCTGCGTCCGACGCGGCCGCACGCGAGGCGGTCGCCGTGCAGTACCAGGTGCTGAACGACTTCGGCGGCGGCGTCGGCGAAGTCCTCGGCGTCTCGCTCTTCGCGGTGGGCTGGCTCGTGTGCGCCTCGGTGGCCGCCCTGCGCGCCCGCACCGCACCGCGGTGGCTGCTGATCGCGGCACTCCTCACCGCGGCAGGTCTCGCCCTGCCGCTGGTCGAACTCGCCGGCGCCGATCCGGGCGCCGCCACCTCGATCGGTTCGGCCCTGCTCCAGCTGTGGTTCCTGGCCGCTGCCGTCGTTCTCGCGCGCCGGGCCCGCTGACCTCGCCGCTCCTCGGAGCCCCGGCGGCGGCTCCCCTCGGGGCCGGCGGCGCGGTGGGACCCGCCCAGCCGACCTCGCCGCCGACGCCGGCGCCACCACCACCGAACCCGTCGTATCCCAGCCGTCCCATCGAAGGAGCGCACCATGCCCACCCCTCTGCACGTCGTCCTCGGCGCCGGCGGCGGCATCGGGTCCGCCGTCGTCCGCGAACTCGTGCGCGGCGGCCACCGCCCCCGCGCCGTCGGGCGCACGCCGATCGACGTGCCGGCCGGCGTCACCTCCCTCACTGCCGACCTGACCACCACCGAGGGCGCCCGCGCCGCCTTCGCCGGCGCCGCCGTCGTGTACCACTGCGCCCAACCCGCCTACCACCGATGGCCGCAGGACTTCCCCGGGCTCACCGACGCCATCGTCGAAGGGGCCGCGGCGGCCGGCGCGAAGCTCGTGTTCGCCGACAACCTCTACCGGTACGGACCGATCGACGGGCCGGTGTCCGAGGAGACGCCCCAGCGACCCAGCAGCCGCAAGGGCGCCGTCCGCAAGGCGATGACGGACCGGCTCCTGCGGGCCCATGACAGCGGACGCCTTCGCGTGACCATCGGCCAGGCCGCCGACTACTACGGTCCCGGCGGTACGAACAGCGTCATCGGCGCCGCAGTGGTGCCGGCCGTACTCGGGGACCGGACGGTCTTCTGGCCCGGGCGCCTCGACGTCCCCCGTACCCTGCACTACCTGCCGGACGTCGCGGCCGCGCTGGTCCGGCTCGGCGAGAGCGACGCCGCGGACGGGCGGGCCTTCGTCCTCCCCGCCGCCCCGGCGCTCACCCCGCGGCAGTTCATCGAGGAGGTCGCCGCGGCAGCCGGCACCCGCGCCCGCGTCCGCGCGACCGCGAAGCCGCTCATGCGACTGGTCGGACTGTCCAACCCCGCCGCCCGGGAACTGGTCGACATCTGGTACCAGTTCGACCGCCCCTGGACCGTCGACGACGGGCTGTACCGCCGGACCTTCGGTCCCGCCGAGGTCACCACGCCGCAGGAGGGCGCGGCTGCGACGGTCGCCTGGTACCGGGCCCGCACGGTGGCCCACGCCTGAGGGGACCCGTCGTCCTCGCCCCGACGTGCAGGTGCCGGGCCTGCCCCGGAGCGCACGCAGTCTCCCCACGTGCGGGGATCCGTCCGGCACGGTCGTCGTGCTGCGACGCGGGGCATTCGTCACGGACGGCGGTGTCGGCCGGGTTCTGGTTCGCCGAACGCGCCCGCGGTACAGGCCCGCCGAGGTGATGCCCCTGCGGCCCGCACGGTGATGCCCCCGCGCCCGCACGGCCACCGGCCGAAGGGGCACTCACCGTCGGCCGGGTGGACAGGAATCGGACCGCTGCACCGTCGGACGGCGTCGTCGCCTACAGTGAGTCACTCGCGGGAGGAGCGTGGTGAGGGAACGGGTGGTGAGAGCGGCCGAGCCGGGCCGTCGTGTCCGTCCGGGCACGGCGGTGGCGCTGCCGTGCGTACTCCTCGCCGTCTGGGCCCTGTGCCTGGTCCTGCTCGGTACGGCCCCGATCGCGCAGGCCGCCCCCGCGCCGGCGGTCCCCTCGGCCGCACCCGCCACCCCCGTGCCGGTCGGCCCCGCACGTCCGGAGGTCCGGCGCGGGCCGGAGCGCAGCGGCTCGGATGCCGCCCTGCAACGGACGACGGCCACGGAACCCGCCACGCGGTTGCCCGTTCTGCCGCCGGCCGTCCTCGCGTGCGCGTGCCCGGCCGGTCCCGCGCCCCTGACGGGGGCGTCCGCCCCGGGGCCGCGACAGGAACGGGCACCGCCCCGCGGCGCGTACGACCCGCGGCTCACCCGCGGTCCTCCCTCCACCCGGAGCAGCTGACGTTCCACGCGCCCGCCGTCCCGGGAGCCGCGGCATGCCCGCGGCCCGGAACGAGAGGGATCCGGCCGTTCGACGCCGGAGGCTCGTTGCGGCGCGTTGTCCCCTTGCGTCCGCCCGTCCCCGGGAACGGCACCCGCCCGTCGGCGATGCCCGGATCCCGCGGACCGCCCGTGGAGAACCCATGTCCTCTCGTCGTGCCACGTTCTGGCGTGCGCTCCTCGCGCTCGCCGTCGTCGGCGTCTCGTTCTACGTCGCCCTGACCACACCCGCCCGCCTCGGCCTCGACCTGCGCGGCGGGACCCGCATCGTCCTGGAGACCCAGGACGCACCCGGCGTGCGCGCCGACGCCGCCGCCACCGACCGGGCGCTGGAGGTGCTGCGCCGCCGGGTCGACGGCCTCGGCGTGGCCGAACCCTCGCTCGCCCGCTCCGGAGAGCGCCGAATCGTCGTCGAACTTCCCGGAGTCCAGGACCCGCGCAAGGCCGCCGAGGTCATCGGCCGCACCGCACAGCTCACCTTCCACGCCGTCACCGGCGCCACCGCAGCCGCCGACGGACCGGTCGGGTCCCCGGCGGCGGACGGCTCGCGGGCCCTCGCCGATCCCGACGTACCCGGCAGGCAGCTGCTCCTGGGCCCGCCGGCCCTGACGGGCGACGGGGTCAAGAGCGCCCGGGCGGTGCTCGACACCCGGTCGGGCAGCGGCTGGGGCATCGACCTCTCCTTCCGCGGGGCGGCCGCCGACACCTGGGCGCGCCTCACCGGAGACGCGGCCTGCGCCGGGCCGTCGGACCCCGCCCGGCGGGTGGCGATCGTGCTCGACGACCGGATCGTGTCCGCGCCGGGCATGCAGGACAGCGTGCCCTGCGGCCGGGGGATCGCCGGCGGTTCGGCACAGATCACCGGCGCGTTCTCGGCCGACGAGGCCCGTGATCTCGCGGCGCTGGTGGAGGGCGGCGCCCTGCCCGTGCCGGTGAAGGCGATCGAGCAGAGCACCGTCGGCCCCTCGCTCGGCGCCGAGGCGATCCGGGCCAGCGCTCTGGCCGCGGGCATCGGCCTGCTGTGCACCGCGATCTTCATCATTGCCGTCTACCGGCTGCTCGGCGTACTCGCCACCATCGCGCTCGCCCTCTACGGCCTGATCTCGTACGCCGCCGTGGTCGCGCTCGGCGCGACCCTCACGTTGCCGGGACTGGCCGGCTTCGTGCTGGCGGTCGGCATCGCGGTGGACGCCAACGTGCTCGTCTTCGAAAGGGCCAGGGAGGAGTACGCCAGGCTCGGCGCCCAGTCCCGTGGACAGAAGCGCGGACCGGAACGCGGACCGGAACGCGACCTGCGGCGCTCGCTGCACACCGGGTTCGCGAAGGCGTGGAGTGCCGTGGCCGACTCGAACGTGACGACGCTCCTGGCCGCCGGGCTGCTCTTCGTCTTCGCGATCGGGCCGGTCAAGGGCTTCGGAGTGACGCTCTCGATCGGCGTGCTGGCCTCCATGGTCTCGGCCATGCTGATCACCCGGCTGCTCGCCGAATGGGCGGTACGGCGGCCCTTCGTCGCCCGGCGGCCGGCCCTGACGGGACTGGCGACCGTCGGCCGGCTGCGGGTGCGCCTGACCCGGCGACCGCCGCGGCTGATGCGCCACCGGCGGCGGTGGCTCGGAGTCTGCGCCGGGCTCCTGCTGCTGGTCCTGAGCGGCATCGGCGTGCGCGGCCTGGAGTTCGGGGTCGAGTTCACCGGCGGGCGGGTGGCGCAGTACACCGCCGCGAAGCACATCGACGCGGACGCCGCCCGTGCGGCGGTGATCGACGCCGGGTTCCCACAGGCGGTGGTGCAGACCACGGGCGACACGGGCGTGTCCGTCCGTACCAAGGAGACCGGCGACGACCAGCAGCAGCGGATCCGGGAGGCACTGACCGCCGTCACCGGGGAGGTGTCGGTGGAACGCGACGACCTGGTCGGGCCGAGTCTGGGCAGCGAACTGCGCACCTACGCCGTGATCGCGCTCGGGGTGGCGGTCGCGGCCCAACTCCTCTACCTCACGGTCCGGTTCCGCTGGACGTACGCGGCCGCGGCGGTGACGGCGATGATGCAGGACGTGCTGCTCGTCGTCGGCCTCTTCGCCTGGCTGGGCAAGCCCGTGGACAGTGTCTTCCTCGCCGCGCTGCTCACCGTGGTCGGGTACTCGGTCAACGACACGGTCGTGGTCCTGGACCGGCTGCGTGAACTGCGCCGCGGCGGCAGGTCGTCGAGCTGGCCGGAGCTCGCGGACCGCGCGGTGGCGCAGACGCTGCCGCGTACGGTGAACACCGGAATGGGCGCGCTGTTCGTCCTCGTGGCCCTGGCGGTCCTCGGTGGGGACTCGCTGACCGACTTCTCCGTGGCGCTGCTGGCGGGGGTGGTGGTGGGCACCGCGTCGACGGTGTTCACCGCGATGCCGGTGACCGTGCTGCTCCAGGAGCGGTACCCCGACCGGCCGCAGGACCCGGCTCGGCCGAGTGCCGGCCGAGCCGCGCCCGCACGCGAACGCAACGGGGCCGTCGTCTGAGCCGCGGTAACGGCCCGTCCTGACCGGCCGATCCTGACCGCCCGTTCGCGCGGCGGTCGACCACGGAGACTCCCGGGCCCCGGCGCACCGCACCCTGGCCGAAGCCGGTCACTGGTCGCTGCCCGGAGTCGGGGGTTTGTCCCGCCGGATCGGGGTGAGAAGGGGGTGGGGCGGTCAGGACAGGGCCCGGACGGCGAGAATCCCCCCTCCCGCCGTCCGGGCCCGCACCGTTCCGGCGGTCCGGGCTCGTCCGGCAGTGCGACCCACGGGCGGGTCGGCCCCTCGCGGGGTCGGCCCGCCGGTCCGTTTCCCGGTGGACACGGTGGACACGGTCGGCGACGTGGTCCTCGGATCCCGTGGCACCCCGCCCCCTCCCGGGCACCCGGGAGCGTCGCCGCTGGTCGCACGTCCACCCGCGTACGCGGTTGTCGGTGGCGCGGGCTAGGTTCGTGATCATCAACCGGACCGAGTGGGGGCGCCGTGACCGACCGCGCAGACGAGACGATCAGCTGGGACGAGGTGCGCGCCCTCGTGGCTGCCCGGTTCCCGCACGGGGTGATCGACCGGCTCGGCCCGGTCCCCGCCGCCGAACTGCGTCACCTGCGGGCGCCGTTGCGCAAGCTCCGCACCGAGCTGGTGCGCGAGCTCACGGCGGGCGACCCCGGCCGGTACCGTGCCGCCTACGACCAGCTCGCCGCCCTGCAGTTCGCCGGGATCCTGTCCGCCGCGACCCCGACCGAGGCCCTGGACTGGCTGACCTCCCGGCGCCTGCTCGACGTCTCCTGGCCGCTGCCCGGCGGAGGCGCCACCAGCCCCGACCACCACGTCGTCCTGAGGGCGCTGCTCGTGCCGCACCGTGACGCGGCGTTCCACCGTGAACTCGCCGTGCGGCTCGCCGAATGGCTGCCCGCGCGAGGCGACGCCAACCGCTGGCTCATCGCCCACGGCCTCGCCGTCTGGTCCGGCGCCGAGGTCCCCACCACCGACGGCTACGTGATCGGCTGGCTGCGCGAGGGCGGCCTGATGCACTACCACCACCGCGAGATCGGTGAGTGGTTCGCCGACCAGGGCCTGCGCGAGCCGGTGCCGCACCACGACTCGCTGCTCTCCTGGCTGCGTGCGCAGCCCCGGATCGGCGAGTTCGTCCGTCGGCTCTTCGAAGTCCCCGACGTCGGGACCGAGTTCACCGACCGGTACGCCGCCGGCCACGGCCCGCAGAACCAGTGGCCGACGGCGCTCACCGCACTCGCGGGCGAGGGCCTGTTCGACCGCGCCGAGTTGATCGACCTGTGCCTCGGTCTGCTGCTGCGCGGTGACCGACCCGGCAACCTGCGCGGATTCCTCCAGCTCCACACGGCACTGGCCCTCGACGCGGAGGAGATCCTCGCCCGGGCCCGTGACCACGTCCAGCTGGCCGTCGACGGTGCGCCGGGTGCGGCGAAGGCCGCCCAGAAGGCACTCGGCTCCGTGAACGCGCGGCTGCCGGGCGACCTGCTCGCCGAACTCACGGCCGGGGTCCTGGCCCGACCGGAAAAGGCCCTCGCGACCGCCCAGTTGGGTCAGGTCGAGGCCGCGCTGCGCCGTGACCCGGCCGCGGCCGAGGACCTGCTGCCCGCCGCCGTCACCGCCTTCACCCACCCGGCGCCCGCGATCCAGGAGCAGGCCCTGCGCCTGGTCGCGCGCTACCTGCCGCACGTCACGCCCGCCACCGCCGAAGCCGTGCGCGCCGCCGCCGACGGCCTGGGCCCCGCCCTTCAGCGCGACGCCCGCAGTCTGCTGGCCCTCACGGCCCCGAGCGCCGGGCCGAGCGAGGACATGCCCGTCGTGGCGGCGTACGGGGGTCCCGCCCAGCTGCCGGTCCCACCCGCCGACCCCCTGGAAGCCGCCGAGCGGCTGAGTGCCGTGATGGCCGCCCGCCTGCCCGACCCCGGGGAGTTCGAGACGGTGTTCGCCGCCCTCGTCGCGGAGCACCACCGTGACGAGGCCGCCCTTCGCGACGCGCTCGCCCCCCTCGCCGAACGGCGGGACCGGGACCCGAACCGGCTGTTGGGCATCCGCAGCATCGAGGCAGCGCTCGGTTGCCTGCTCGACGCCCTGACCGGCCGTGCGAACGAGTCGGACCGGCACACCGCCACCCTGCTGGGCCTGCCCGCCTACGTCAGGACTCCGGCCGTGGCGCCCGCGTTGCGCATTCACGAGGCGGCGCGCCGGATCACCACCGCGCCGGTGCCGTTCCTGCTCGCGACGCCCACAGCGGGCGACGGCACGATCGACGGGGCCGTGCTGGTGGAGCGGCTCACGGCGTACCGGAACGCCGGTGCCCGGCCCTGGCCCGAGGACGTGGCCCAAGCGCTGCTCCGGGTGGCCCCGCACGCGCTGGCGGCGGTCCGTACCGCCGCCGGCGGGCTCGGCTTCGATCTGCCCGCAGACCCGGCGCCGCCCGCACCGCAGCGGTTCCACGTCCAGTCCCCGTTCCAGCCCGAACCGGTCGGCCCGCACGGTCGGCGCCCGCCCACCCTCCCGCGCATCGCACCGTTGCCCGTCGACGGCGCCGTCGTGGCGGACGCCGACGCCCTCGCCCACACCGACGACGCGGCGGTGCCCGAGGGTGTCACCGACCTCCTCCAGGCCGTCCCGGACCCCACCGAGCACGCCCGGTTCGTGGGCGTGCCGTCGCTCTCGTCGACCGAGCTCCTCCACCTGGCCTGGCTGGCACCCTGGCACCCGGAGGCCGTCGCCGCGCACGGCCTGCCCTCCGTGGCGTTCCGCGCGGACCCGTCCGCTCCGCGGGGAGCCGACCCCCTGTTGCCCCGGTTCGCCGAGGCCCCGGGCGAGTTCGGACCGGTGAGTCACCTCCTGCTCGCCTACGGGCTGACCGCCACCCGTGCGGAGAGCCGCACCGCCGCGCTGGACTTCCTGCTGACGGCCACCGCACGCGGTCGGCTCCGGCCGGAGGTGCTCGGCGAATGGCTCGCGGCGCTCTGGCGACTGTCCGTGGTGAAGCCGAACCGGATCCTGCCGGTCCTGGCCGATGCCGCGCGCAGCGGCGCGGGTCCGGCGGTGTGGGCGACGCTCGCGGCCGTGATCACCGAGGCCGCCGACGAACCCGGGCGGCGCGCGCTGGCCGACGTCCTCGCCCTCGCCGCCGAGTGCGCGGCGGCCGAAGGCATCCGCACGACCCTCCCGGCCCTCGACATCCTGGCCGGATCCGCCGCACCCGGTCGCGTCCGAACGGAGGCGGCCCGCCTGGCCAAGATTCTTACGACGTGACCACAGCGGAGGCGCGCTACGGCGAGGGACCGGGGGAGCCGCCGCTCCGCCCGCCGCCCCGGCTGCGGTGCGGACGGCGGCCCTGCGCCGGGAGCCGCCGTCCGGGCCTGGCCTCATCGTCCGGTTGCCCTTCGTGGCCGGTCGGGCCTGCAGACCCGCGCGGAACTCCGCTTCGCCGGAAGGGTGATCGCGCCCGGTAGAGGCAGGAGCCGGGTGACGCCGTGGTGGGCGCCGCCGGTCAGGAATGACCGGCGGCACACCCGCGCCCGTCGGAGGACGGAGCGCTTCGGCGTCCGCATGGCCGTCTCGCAGGCACTGTCGCCCGGCGGCGGGGCAGGGGCGCCCTCACCTTCTTTGCCTCCCCTTGACGGAGATGCTCCGGATCCACCAGGGTGTGGGCAACTCCCTCGCACCGCCGCCCCATTGGCACTCCCCATCCGGAGACGGCATGCGCGCATCCACCGGCCCGACCCGCCGCACCGGCCGCGTCGGCCTGTTCCTCGGCCTCGCGGCCGCACTCGCCCTCGGCGGCTCCACCCTCGCGCCGGCCGCCTCGGCGGCGTCGCCCCTGCCGAACGTCGAGCTGATCGTCAACGGGCGTTTCGACTCCTACCCGTGGATCTGGGACTGCGAGGCGAGCGCCTCGCGGAGCACCGTCCCGCACCAGCACCACATCACCGGCCGGCCGACCGCCACCAGCTACGCGGGCTGCACCCAGAAGGTCCGGGTCCAGCCCGATTCCCGGTACACCCTGAACGCCTCGGTGCGCGGATCGTACGCTTTCGTGGGCGCCTCCGGCGCGGGTGGCGAGAGCGCCGCCACCTGGTCGAACGAGAGCGAGTGGAACACCCTGACGGTAGAGGTCGCCACCGGTCCTGACACCACCGAGCTGACGGTCTACTTCCACGGCTGGTACGAGCAGGCCCCCTTCAGCGTGCGCGGGGTGTCCTTCGTCGGCCCCGGCATCCCCCCGAGCCCGTGCGGCGAGCCGGACCCGCAGACGGCGAGCCCCGGCCCGGGGTCTCCCTCGCCCAGCCCCAGCTGCTCGCGCACCTACATTCCCTGACCGCCCGAGGGCTCCCGCTCCCGCACCGTCCGGACACCCCCACATCGGAGACGCCATGCGTTCGTCCAGTCGCAACCGTAGCCGTAGCCGCAGTCGCCACGCCCATGGCGGAAGCCCGATCGGCGCCGCCCTCGGCGCCCTCGTCCTCGCCGGGGCGGCGGCCTTCGCCGCCGGCAGCTCCGCGTCCGCCCAGCCGGCACCCCTGGAGTGGATCAGGAACGGCGACTTCGGGAGCCCCCTGCCCCACGGGTGGTCCTGCGACGGCGACGTCGTCCAACTCGCCCGGGGCGTCGAGGGCCGGCCCGGCAGCCACGACTACGCCGGCTGCTTCCAGAAGGTCGCCGTCGTGGCCGGTACCAGCTACGACTTCTCCGCGTACGTGTCCGGCGCGTACGCCTTCGTGCGCATCACCGGCACCGGTACGGGCACGGGCGAGGTCCAGCTCTGGGCCGACGGGGCGGCGGACTGGACCGGTCTGCGGGCCAAGGTCGCCATCGGGAACTCCCACGAAGTGACCGTCCACTTCCACGGCTGGTACGGGCAGGGGCCGTACCGGATCAGCCGCGTCTCACTGATCGGGCCGATGTACCCGGACCCGTGCGCCACCGCCACACCCGGCCCGTCCGGAACTCCCACCTGTATGCCGCGGCCGGTGGCACCCTCGGGAGGGCCGGAGGCCCCCACGGGTGCCTGAGCGGCAGCGGGACACGGGCCCAGGCTCCGGCGTAGTCGGCTGACGCCCGGTAGGTGGTGATCTGTTGGCTGGTGGACCGGCGCACCGGGATCCCGTGGGAGACCGGTCGCCCGCCCGCGCTGCCGCGCCTTTTCGGCACGGCCCGGTCAGACAGCGGAAAGGTGCAGCTTGAACGGCGAACCGTTGGAGCTGGGCGTCCAGCCGTTCGACCGCGCGGCCCGAATACCTGCGGCGACTTCGCGCGGCAGGACCACCTCGGACGGCAGCATGTTCGGTTCGAGCACGGCCGGCCGACCGGTCTCCACGACGAGCGTCGTTCCGGGACAGGCCGCGTCCTCCACCATGTAACCCAAGGTGATGCCGTCGTAGTCGCAGCACGGCTTCCTGCTCACTCGCCAGCGGTACTCGACGCCGTCGACGACGATGCGGCGGGAACCCTTCTTCGCCAGTGCCACTCTTTGCCCTTCGGCCTTCGACTGCTCGTACACGTCTGTCGCCAGTCTCCCTGGACAGCACCCGCATGTCACCGGGTTCGGCCCGGAACCGGTCACGCGGGGCGTCGCCGTCGACGCGGGTCGACAGTCGGCGGACCGCCACCTCCGGACGCACTTCGGAGGCCGGCGGCGCGAACACGCGGGAAAGCACCCGACACCACACGTGGGTGGTACCCGATATGCTTCCCCACCTGGGAGGTGACTCCGACCGGGGTGGAAGCAAGGGCCTCGACAATTCTTCTTCTTGCTGGTCGTGGGCACTTTGCGTCGTACCTGACCGCCTGTCGGACACCGCACTTCATGACGTGACGATGGGTGAACGCGATGCCTCTTGAAGGTGAGTACGAGCCGGGTCCGGTGCAGTGGGTGCGCGATCAGGTCGAGTTGTACGAGAGTTCGGACGGCAGGCAGGGAGCGACGCTCTGGGACACGGGCCTGCCCGTCGTCATTCTCACGACGCGCGGCGCGAAGAGCGGCAAGATCCGCAAGACCCCGTTGATGCGCGTGGAGCACGAGGGGCGGTACGCGGCCGTGGCCTCGAACGGCGGCTTCCCGCGCCACCCGGTCTGGTACTTCAACGTCAAGTCCGACCCGCACGTCGAGCTCCAGGACGGCGCCGTACGACGGGACATGACGGTCCGTGAGGTCACCGGCGACGAGAAGGCCGAGTGGTGGGATCGCGCGGTCGCCGCGTACCCGCCGTACGCCGACTATCAGAGAAAGACCGACCGGGTGATCCCCGTCTTCGTACTGGAGCCCCTGGTCGGTTGAGGCTCTGATGCTTCGTCACCTGGGAGGTGCCTCCGGGGTTCGCAGGGTGGCAGAGAGTGACTCCCAGGACTTCGCAACGTGTTCAGCTATCGGATACCATTTGGTCGCGGGGATGGCAGATGGGCCCGCGAGCGTCTTCCTTGTCAGGGCAAACCCCTCATAAAGGAAGAAACATGACGATACGTCTGGCCGCTCGCGCTTCCACGCTCGTGCTCTGCACAGCCCTCGCGGTCTCCGTCGCCCTCCCGGCGCAGGCCTCCTCGATCAGCAGCATCCGGCCCAAGGCCGAGACCGCGCCGCTGTACGACGACGAGGCCGGCGGCGACGCCAACGCGGACGACCCGGCGATCTGGCGCAACAACGCAGACCCGGGCCGCAGCCTGGTCGTCGCCACCGCCAAGCAGGGCGGCCTGCGGGTCTACGACCTGGACGCCCGTCAGGTGCAGTCGATCCCCGCCCCCGCCGGTCCGGGCGCCGACGACGCCCCCGGCCGCTTCAACAACGTCGACCTGGTGCAGGGCCTGCGCCTGGCCGGCAGCCGCGCCGACGTCGCGGTGGTCAGCGACCGCGGCAACGACCGGCTGCGGATCTACCGCATCGACCGGGACAAGCCCGGTGGCCCGCTCACCGACGTCACCGACCCCGCCGTACGCCCGGTCTTCTCCACCGACCAGGCCGAGATCAACGACCAGAAGACCGCCTACGGCCTGGCCACCTGGTCGGACCGCAACACCGGCCGCTCCTACGCGGTGGTCAGCCAGCGCAACCGCACCCGCCTCGCCCTGCTGGAGCTGATCGCCACCCCGAACGGCACGGTGGACTACCGCCAGGTGCGCACCATCGACCTGCCGTCCTCCTTCCGTCTGCCGAACGGCACCTCCTGGACGCCCTGTGCCGAGCCGGGCGAACTGCCCCAGGTCGAGGGCATGGTCGTCGACCCCGCGGACGGCACCCTGTACGCGGGGCAGGAGGACGTCGGCATCTGGCGCATCGACGCGGGCCTCACCGGCACGCCGACGCTGATCGACAAGGTGCGCGAGTACGGCGTGCCCGGCACGTACGACGAGGAGACCGAGGAGTGCACGCCGGGCGCCGACCCGGGCTACGGCGGCAAGCGCCTGACGGCTGACGTCGAGGGGCTCACCCTGATCACCGAGCCGGACGGCGACGGCTATCTCCTCGCCTCCAGCCAGGGCGACAACACCTTCGTCGCCTACGACCGTGAGCGTGACGACGACAACGAGTTCGAGGGCGCCTTCCGCATCACTGCGGCCTCCACCACCCTCGACGGCTCCGAGGTCTGCGACGGCGCCGCCGCCCTCAACGCACCTCTCGGCGCGCGCTACCCCCACGGCCTGCTGGTCGTCCAGGACGGCCAGGAGACCCCTGCCGACGGCGACCGTGAGGCGACCGGCTTCAAGTTCGTCGACCTCGGCAAGGTCCTCGACGCCATCGACTGACCCGTCGCGGCGGGTACACGGTGTCCCCACCGTGCGCCCGCCGCACCTCCGGCCCTCCTGCCCGGGCCCGGCGGCTGCCCACCCCCGGCCGCGCCTGCGTGAGCCGGGCGGGTGGGCCGGTCCGTGGCGGCGCCGGGCGGTGAGTGGTCAGCGGTGCCGGCGGGCGGAGGCGCGCAGGTGGGCGATGCCGGAGTCGAGGGCCGCCTCAAGGTGGGCGGAGCTGCCCGTGGTCATGAGGATCAGCACGCCGCCCTGAATGCCGGCGAGCAGAGCCGCTGCCTCCCGGTCGGCGTCCAGTCCAGGTGCGATTCCACCGCGGGACTGCATGTGGCGGATGCCGTTGGCGAGCTGGTGCTGCCACCGGTCGAGCAGTTCGCCGGCTACGACCCTGGCGGCGTCCGTGGTGCCGCCGAGCTGCGCCAGTGCGGTGTGGAGGGGGCAGTCACTGCCCCGGCCGCGGTAGCGGGCGAGGACCTTGTCGCGCCACTCGTCCCAGGCGGTCCAGGAGGTGAGGGAGCCGAGTTCGGGCTGCTGGTCGGTGATGACCTGGTCCGCCTCGTGGCGCGCCACGGCGAGGAGCAGGTCGTCCTTCCCGCCGGGGAAGTAGTGGAAGAGCTGGCTCTTGCTGGTCGCGGTACGGGCCATGACGTCCTCCAACCGCACCGCGAACACTCCCTGTTCGCGGATCTGCTCGGCCGCGCCGTCGACGATGCGCTGCCTGGTCGCGGCGCCCTTGCGGGTCAGTGTCATGGATCCTCCCGGGGCGGGCTGGTGTGTTCCGTCGAAGCGGGCCGGCGGCGGCGCGGGCACAGGGCGCAGGGCGCGGGCCGGAGCGGGTGGCGGGCGGTCAGGGCAGGAGCAGGAGCTTGCCGGTGGTGCGGCGGGACTCTATGTCCGCGTGGGCGCGGGCGGCGTCCGCGAGCGGGTAGCGGCCGGTGATCCGGGGGGTGAGCCGCCCGTCCAGGACCAGGTCGAACACCTCGCCGGTGCGCCGCACCAGGGCCTCGCGCGTGGCGACGTGGTGGTGCACGACAGGGTAGGTGAGCAGGATGCTGTCGGGCAGGTCGGTGGGCCGCAGTGTCGGGACGCCCATGAAGGGGCCGTAGTAGGCGTGCACGCCGTGCGGGCGCAGGGCCGCCTGGGAGGAGTGGAACGTTCCCGCGCCGCCGCCGTCGTAGACGACGTCCGCGCCGCGCCCGCCGGTGAGCTCCCTGATCCGGTCCTCGAATCCGGCGCCGGAGTGGACGAGGACGTGGTCGGCGCCGGCCTCCTCGGCGGCGGGTACCTTCTCCTCCCGGGAGACCAGACCGATCACCCGGCCGCCACGGGACTTGATCATCTGCGTGAGCAGCAGGCCGACGCCGCCCGCCGCGGCGTGCACCACGGCGGTGTCGTCGGCGCCGATGGGGTAGGTCTCGGTGCTCAGGTGGCTGGCCGTGAGGCCCTGCATCATCACGGCGGCGGCGATCTCGTCGTCGATGCCGTCGGGCACCTTGACGAGCGAGTCCGCGGGTACGGCGAGCAGCTCGGCGTAGCTGCCGGGGTGGTAGAACCAGGCCACCCGGTCACCGACGGCCAGGTCCCGCACCCCGTCGCCGAGGGCGGTGACGTAGCCCATTCCCTCGGCGCCGAGGACGGCGGGGGCCGCCCAGCCGGGGCCGCCCCCGGCCCGGGCGCCGACGTCCATGTAGTTCACGCCGGCGGCACCGAGTCGGACCAGTGCCTCGCCGGGGCCGGGCACCGGGTCCGGCAGTTCGGTCCAGCGCATGACCTCGGGGCCGCCGTGTTCCTCGATACGGATCGCGTGCATGGGATGACACCTTCCAGTGCGGGTTCGTCGCGGTGGATCGATCAGCACGTTAGGCGGCAGAAAATGGACCGGCAAGTCCAAAGATGCTGATCAGAGGGCGAGTTGATTGTCGGCCGATGTCGTGCCACAGTCCGGTGGAAGCCCGCCGGTGAGTGGGCACGACGTCGGTCGGAGACCCCGGGCAGGGGCCGGACCTCCGGGTCCGTCTCCGCGTCCTCCCGGCCGCGTCCGCGATCTTGGTCCGGCATACTGGACGCGGCCCGGGTGCTCACGGCCGCGCGGACGATGCTCCTCGACGGAGATCCGTTCCGGCGCACGAGCGGCGGGGTCGGTCCTGGGGAGGGGCGGTCATGGGGGATGGGTATGTGCCCGGCGCGCCCGGCGTCGGGGATCCGCTGGTCGGCCGGGACGCCGACCTGCGACGGGTGCGAGAGCGGCTGCGCCTCGGGGCGGGCGGTGGTGCGCTGCTGCTGGCCGGGGAGGCCGGTGTGGGGAAGAGCGCCGTGCTGGACGCGCTGGCCGGCTCCGCGGGTGCGGACGGTGTCGCGGTGCTCAGGGCGGCGGGCCTGGAATTCGAGGCCGACTGCGGCTACTCGTGCCTCAACCAGCTCCTCTTCCCGGCCCTGGGTGCACTGGAGGACCTGGACGCGGACCTGCGCCGCGCGCTGCGCGTGGCGCTCGGCTTCGAGAACGGGGATCCGCCGGACCAGCTGCTCGTCTCCAACGCCGTGGTGCGGCTCCTTCAGGCGGTGGCCGACGGGAGGCCGCTGCTGATCGTCGTCGACGACCTTCCCTGGGTCGACCGTGCCAGTGCCGCGGTGCTCGGCTTCGTCGCCCGGCGGCTCAGTGGTCTGGGCGGTCTGGGCGTCAGCTTCGTGGCGGCGGCGCGCACCGGCGACGCGCACCCGCACGAGACCGGTGGCCTTCCCGCGTACGACCTCCCGCCCCTCGACGACGAGTCGGCGGCCCGGCTGCTCGGCAGCCGGTTCCCGGGGCTCGCCCGCGGTGCGCGTCGCCGACTGCTGGCCGAGGCGGGCGGCAATCCGTTGGCGCTCCTGGAACTGCCGGCCGCGCTGCGGCCCGCGGCTGCCGACTCGCCCGCCGTGCTGCCCCTCACCCGGCGACTGGAGACGCTGTTCGGTTCCCGGGTCGCAGGGCTGCCCGCCCCCTCCCGGAGCCTTCTCCTGCTCGCGGCCCTGGAAGGGACCGGCGACCTCGGCGTACTGCAGGCAGCCGCCCGCCGGGCCACAGCCGGGCACGGCCTGGAGCACCTCGCGCCGGTCGAGCGCGAGCGGCTGGTGCACATCGAGGAGGGCGGGCAGCGGCTGGGGTTCCGCCATCCGCTGATCCGCTCCGCGGTGGTCGGGCAGGCGCTGAGCGGTGAACGGCGCGCCGCGCACGCGGCGCTGGCCCACGTGCTGGCCGACCGGCCGGAGCGCCGAGCCTGGCACCTGGGCGAGGCCACCCTGGAGCCCGACGAGGAGGTCGCCGCGCTCCTGGAGCACGCCGCGGGCCTCACCCTGCGTCGCGGGGACGCCGCCGGGGCCATGCGGACGCTGATCCGCTCGGCCTCGCTCTCTCCCGAAGGGCCGAACCGCAGCCGTCGCCTCGCCGAGGCCGCCTACCTGGGAGCGGAGTCCACCGGAGCCCTCTCCAGCGCCCGACGTCTCCTGGACGACGCCCGCCAGGCCGCCCCGGAGGGCGAGGACTCCCTCCACTCCGCCACCGCCTCGGCCCTGCTCCTCCTCAACGGGAACGGCGACGTGGCCACGGCCCACCGGCTGCTGAGCGAGGCAATCGAGTCCGCGGCCGGCACCCACCGGTACCGCGCCGGCGACAAGGCGCTCGTCGACGCGCTGCACGTCCTGGCCGTGGTCTGCTTCTTCGGCGCCCGGCACGACCTGTGGCAGGTCTACTACCGGGCGGTGGGACGCCTCACCCCCCAGCCGCCCCCCATCCTGGCCGTCCTGGGGCGAACGTTCTCCGACCCCGCCCGCACCGGGGCTGCGGCGCACGGACAACTCGACGTCCTCGTGGCCTCCCTGGCCGGTGAGCCCGACCCGGTGCGGATCACCCGCGTCGGCACGGGCGCCCTCTACCTCGACCGCCTCGGCGAGGTCCGCGAACCGGCCTGGCAGGTGGTGCGGGCGGGACGCGAGGGCGGCCCGGCCAGGCGCTACATCTCCGCGCTCATCCACCTGTGCCTGGACGACTACCTCACCGGACTGTGGGACGAGGCCCTGGACCTCGCTGACGAGGGCCTGCAGGCGTGCGAGGAGCACGGATACAGCGCGTTCGCCTGGTACTTCCTCTACATCAGGTCCGTCGTCCTCGGCGCCCGGGGCCACGCGGACGAGAGTCTCGCGACGGCCGACGTCATCATCGGCTGGGCCACGGACCACGGTGCGCCCTGCGCCGCCCACTACGCCCACCACGCCGCCGCCGTCGCGGCCCTGGGCCGCGGGGACTTCACGCTCGCCTACGACCACGCCGACGCGGTGAGCCCGGCCGGAACCCTGGCCTCGCACGCCCCCCACGCCCTGTGGGTGGCCGCCAACCTCGTGGAAGCCGCCGTCCGGATCAACCGGCGCGAGGAGGCCGCCGCACACGTCCGGGCCATGCGCGAGGCCGGCATCACCACCGTGTCCTCCCGACACGCCATGCTGACGGAGGCCTCGGCAGCCCTGTGCACCGACGACGACGAGCAGGCCCTGCGTCTCTTCGCCCTGGCGGTGGACACCCCCGGGGGCGACCGGTGGCGCTTCGACCACGCCCGGGTCCGACTCGCCTACGGCGAACGGATGCGCCGCGCCCGCACGACCTCCGAGTCCAGAACCCAGCTGCGCGCCGCGCTGGCGACCTTCGAGGAGCTGGGCGCGCGGCCGTGGGCCGAACGCGCGATGTACGAGCTTCGGGCGACGGGCTCCCGGAGGTCGAGGCCCGCGGCCCCGGGCATCCACGGACTGACCTCGCAGAAGCTGCAGATCGCCCGCCTCGCCGCGTCCGGACTCACCAACAAGCAGATCGCCGAGCGCCTCTTCCTCTCTCACCGGACCGTCGGAGCGCACCTGTACCAGATCTACGAGCGGCTCGGCATTACCTCACGCACCATGCTGCGCGACGCGCTCGACCCGACGGCTGAGCCGGCCGGTCGATCCCTCCCGGTCCGTTCATCGGGATGAGCGGGCCGTCCGCGGGCCCGGAGTGCGTCCCGCCGGTCCCGCCGGCCGCTCGCGGCGACGGTCGCATCCGCCGAACGGTCGGGGAAGCCGTCAGCCGCCCGGGCCCCGGCCTGGGTGGCCCGCACCCGGTCGATCGGGGCGGTGGGGCCTCACCGATGACGGCCCGGCTGCTTGCGGCGGCGGAGCAGGAAGGTGCCGACGACGACGGCGACGCTTCCCCCCACGAGCGCGATGTCCGTACTCGCCCCGGTGCTGGAGAGCTCGGGGGAGGAGGTCGCCGGGCCGGACTCGGTCGACGGCCCGGCGGGGGCCGCGGCCGCCGGAGCCGACGAGGCGGTGCCGGCCGGGGCCGCGGCGGCCGTGGTCCCGGTGGCCGTCGGGGTGGGGGGCGTGGACCTCACGGACGTGGTCGCGGCCGGTGCGGACGCGGTGGGTGTTGCTGCGGCGGGTGCCGACGCGGCGGGGCCGGACACGGGGGCGGCGGGGCTCGTGCGCGCGGCGCCGGAGGCCGGAGCCGACGCCGCCGGTGTCGTGGGGGCCACGGGGACCGCCGGGGTCGGTACCGCCGGGGCCGGGGCGCCCGCCGGCCCCGTGGTGATGACGATGTCGTCGACGAACAGCACGATGTCCGGTCCGCCGGTCGGGTGCTTCGGCTTCTCCGGCCGCCAGGCCGGACGGTAGACGCCGGTCCTGAAGTGCGGCGGCTCGCCGCGGTGGTAGTTGTTGTTCCCGCGATGGGCGCCGACCTGGACACCGTCCCGGGTGACGGTGATCGAGCCGGGCGTGGACGGGGTGGACCAGGTGATGTCCAGGGCCCAGCGATTCCAGTGCCCGAGCTGCACCGTGCCGAGCGGGATCACCGACTCGTACTCCTCGAAGGTGGCCAGGTCCTTGAGCCAGTGCACCTTGAGCCGCCACTCGCCGCCGTGGACCGCCAGCGCGACGACCGGCTTGACCCCTTCGCTGTCCGGCTGGGTGCTGAACCACTGGGCGACGATGATGTCGTCGTCGACCTGCTTCCACTCGTTCGGAAGGTAGTGGGAGAAGCCGAAGCGGTGAGTCCCCGCACTCAGGCCCTTGAGGGCGAGTTCGGAGCGGAACGAGTGGCCGTCGTCGGGCACGGTGAACCGCGCCGCGGTGCCGGCCCGCTCGGGCGCGGGAGCGGTGGTCACGGAGCCTTCGCCGTTGACGGCCCTGAACGGCCATTCCTTGGCGGCGATGCTCTCGAAGTCGTACGACCTGGAGTCGTCCGCGGCGGCCGGGGCGATGGTCGCGCCGAGGGTGAGGAGGGCAAGGGGCACGGCGCCGGCCAGCCGTCGGGCGTTGCGGGCGGTCGTCGGACTCGGGCGGAGCGGCATGCTGTTCCTTCGGGACGGTTGACGGTTCCTTGCCGCCGGCTGCGCTGCCGGTGTGTCGTTCCGGGGCGGTTCGTGAACGGTTCGGACCGCCGGGCGGGCGGTGGCCCGACGGACGGCGGCGGCCCGGGGCGGGTGGATGTGCCGCGTGTTCCACGGGTGTGCGCCGCGTCGCTGGGAAGGAGCCGGAAGCCGGCGCGGGAGCCCGTCGCGTTACGCAACCGTGATCAGGCCGGTCGGGGCCGGGACTGCCGTTGGCCTGCCCGGTGCCGCGCGGGCCGGCACCCTCGTCGGGACAGCCGGCGTCCCTGCCGGGTCACCGGCCGGTGGGTCGATCCCGGTCGGTTCCGCCGCGGACAGCGGTCCGCCGGCCCGCCGTCAAGCGCTGGACGTCCAGGCCGGCTCGCCGCAGCGCTCGCCTCGAGGATCCGGGCTCGCCTCCCCGGTGGTGGACCGGACGTCAGTCCCTCTCGCCGCTCGTCCGGGTGAGGTCGGCGCGGGTGGTGCGGAGTTTGGTGAGGACGCGGGCGACGTGGTTCTCGACGGTGCGGGTGGAGAGGAAGAGTGCGGCGGCGATGTCCTTGTTGGTGGCGCCGGTGGTGAGGAGGTCGCGGATCTGTTCTTCGCGGGGGGAGAGGCGGTCGCCGTAGCCGGCCCGGCCGCGGGGGTTGGAGGTCGCTTTGCCGAGTTCCCGTAGCGTGCGGTGGCAGCGGGCGGCGTCGGAGGTGGCGCCGAGGTGTTCGAAGGTGGCGATCGGTGCGGTGAGGCGGGCGGAGACGTCGTCGAGGTCGGTGCGGGTGCGGGCGGCGCGTTCGGTGGCGAGGGCGGCGGGGTAGGGGCGGCCGATGGCGGTCCATCGTGCGGCCGCGAGGTCGAAGGCGG